>JBGCFJ010000335.1:0-2666 GCA_045106885.1 Saprospiraceae bacterium | reverse complement strand
TCAACCATTTATACCGCCTTTTTCCCTTCTAAGAAACTCAAAAAATGCGTCCATAATCCATTATGCAAGCATTTTTTGAATTCCTTAGAAGAAAAATTGACTGGTCTAACTGGCTAATTATTTTCTCCACTTTGCCTTACTAGTTTACTATTGTAAATATAATGTCTGGGCTAATGAAAAATTGGCTTCCTTTTTTGCGGACAAACCAGAAACATTATTAGTACAATCCATCGAAAATAGTTTTCCTTCTATTCGTAAAACCGCTCTGCATATTTTAAGTGCGGAAAAAAGTTGGTTGGCTCGAATGAAGGAAGATAAAGCGGATAATGCTAGGGTAATGGATGATTTTGTTTCGACAAATGCTGTTTTTGAGGGTTTGGTTGAAGCCTCTAAAGCATTTTTGCAATTTGTAGACAAACAAGATGCTGCTTTTTTTGAGTCCTTGATTACCTATAATACTTGGGATGGAACCGTCTGGGAAATGCAGCCGAAAATCATGGTACATCATTGCATGAATCATTCGACTTATCATCGTGGACAATTGATTACTTTAGCTAGACAATTAGGGATGAAAGAAGGTGTACCAAGTACAGATTTACTTTATTTCTCTCGAGAAGATAGTTAGTATTAAATCATGAGAAAACGATTAATTTCGTTTTTCCTGCTTTACTAAAATAAAAAAAATCGGTCGCAACTTGCAGGCCGATTTTTTTTTGCACATTTAATTAATCTTAGAAATTTGATATAAAATACCATTTCTATTATTGAAACGAGGATATTCCTAATTATGCTGCTTTGTTTTTGATTTTTTGTATTAAATTTTGCGACTAAATAACTATTTTTTGTGGCCCACTTTCTTATTTCTCGTTTAAAAGATAGTATGCTTCAAGATTCCCTGACTAATTGTTTTATCAAATCTTTCCAAATATGGTTTGATATTGGAAATTTTAGACTGAAAATTGAAAATTAAATTATAGTTAAACCTTTAACCTAAAAAATGCTTATTTTACAATTTATTTTAGTTTGAAGGCCCTCGTATTAAATAATAAAAGAATAACCCATCATGGCAGAAAATGAGTATCAAGGACCACCACCCATTAAAAAACCTAGTAGTATTTATAATATAGGGAAAAAAGCATTAATTATTAGTATGTTGGCTATAACTGCTATGGTTTTATTGAAATATTATAAGCCTAGTATTCCTAATCCGATTGGCGGAGACCCAACAATAACACACATTCCAAAAGAATTGCATATCAACTATATTCCTGCTGAATATAATGCCAATGTGGACGAGGACGATGCTTTAGTGATTCTGTCTAACCCCAATCGGTATCGAAGGGATTTTGACCAATTGGTTTATGATTTTAATTTATCCTTATTGGGACATGTTGCCAATCGAATGGATTTGTCTACCGAAATAAAAGCAGGATTAGAGGACGAATACCAAAAACATCATTCTTATCTAAAAGACCTCTATTTTCAAGACTTTATAGCTCTTAAAGATACAACAGATAGCTATCAACAATTATGGTATCAGACGGAAAATGCCAATGCGGTAGAAGTATTAAATGAAGTGGCTTCTAAGTATACTTGCCCAATGATTAATACTGTTGTTACGTCCTTATTACAGTCGGGGTCTTCTCCTTTGGCTGGGGCTGGGAAGTATGTAGAAACACCTTGTGGCGTAGCTTTAAAGGAAGGCTTACAACCAATGATGAAACGTTTAGAAGCCAAAGCAGCTGTAGCTGATTTTAGTCGAGCAAAGGGCTTTTTGGAAGAAAAGGTAGAAAAAGCGATTTCTGAACTAGCCACCATGGAAGTCCGTGATAAAAAAGGATTAAGTACGGAATTAAAAACCAATGTTTGGGGCGTAAATGTCTCTTCAACTGAAATTGAAATTTCTGCGATTAGTATTTTAAAAGTAGGGTTTAAATTAAATGAGTTATTTGATATTAGTGTTGATGAAGGTAAAAATGCCGTAACGATTACTTTACCAGAACCACAAATTTTATCACATGAAGTGTATCCAAAAGTTGACAATCTGGAAGTAGGGTGGATGCGAGAAGTTAAAGATGAAGATTTTAATAAAAACTTTAATTTATTGCGTCGAGAATTTAGGTCGGATGCCATGAATAGCGATATTATGTCAAAAGCTAAACAAGAGGCCGTAGAATTAATGGATTTGATGTTTAGCCCTGTGGTAGCAGGCTTAAATAGGCGCTATAAATTGCAGATTCGATTTAAAAGAATTGCACAGGATGTGGATGCGGATTTGTCTAGTGTTAATTAGTCATTAGTAATTAGACTTGTCCTTCTTTAAATACAGGAATTTCCTTGTGAAATAGCGTGCCAGTTATTTTTATTCACTTCAAATATTCCAAAATACTGGAGCTAAAAATAACTAGTATTGATTATCAATAAGTTATGAATTTGAACAAAAATTGCACAAAATCTTAATTAATTGATAACCAGCTAATTGGTGAAAGGACAGGCTATACTCTATAATATTGTGGCTAACGATTTACTTGATTTTCAGGTATTTACAAGGCTACCCGCCAGAAGTTGTAAAATTAGTAAAAAACTGACATAATTACAGGAGTTGAAAATTACGTCAATTTGATATTTAATGACTGATAATCAATTGATTAAATTTTTTATAGCTA
>JBGCFJ010000334.1:0-1909 GCA_045106885.1 Saprospiraceae bacterium | reverse complement strand
GCAGCAATTCCAACTTTTTATTTAGTAAAACTATTCGAAAATTGATGACTTTAGAAAAAATAGTTGATAAAACTAAAAATGTATTTATTTCGACAAGTAATTTTTTTCAATAAAACCACAATAATAGTAGATTTTCAAACGGAATATGTTGATATTTAGTATTTTTAAACTCGAAGTAAATAAACTTTGTTAGCTATTAGGCACTTTTTATTTTTTTTTGATAACTTGTCTATCAAGTTTTATTTCATTTAGTTTAGTCCTGTAAATATTAGGTATAATTTATTTTTTTATTTAGTATTGCAATTATAGGTAAAATCAATTTGTAATAATTCTACTTATTATATACGCTTTTTGTTTCTACATAAAACAAAGTGCTTCAAGTGTAATTATCAAAGACCTTGCTAATTATATCATTCACTGAAATTAACGACATGATTTTTAGTATCTGTTCTCTTAGTGTGGTGCCTGTTCGGGCAGGCCGAAAAAATACCAGTGAGATGGTCACCCAGCTACTATTTGGGGAGATAGTGGAATGTTGGGAACGAAAGGGAGATTGGACAAAAATTCGTTGTTTGTGGGATAACCAAATCGGTTGGGTCCCCACCAATCAATTAACGCAAATCACCCCTGAAGAAGCTGACCGTTACCAAGATTCTTATGCTTGTTGTATGGAATTAGCACAGCCTGCTATCGCTACCGACCATTTTCTACCGCTCACGATGGGTGCCTCTTTGCCTTGTTTTGATGGAATGCGCTTCGAAATTGCAGGTACTAGTTATTCCTTTAGTGGTCAAGTCATCACGCCACAAAGTATTCATCAAAATATAGACTTACTCATTAAACTAGCTAGAAAATATTTATATGCGCCAGAATTAGAAGGTGGGCGGTCGCCCTTTGGGATTGATAGTACAGGTTTGGTTCAAATCCTTTTTAAAATGATAGGTGTTGCCATGCCTAGAGATGCTTATTTGCAGGCCAGAAAAGGAGAAAACATTGATTTTTATGAGCAATCCACTATCGGAGATTTAGTATTTTTTCAAGATAAAAATGGACATATTAATCATGTCGGTATTATCTGCGAAAAAGATAAAATCCTTCACACTTACGGACAAGTACGAATTGATAAAATTGACCATTTTGGGATTTTCAATATTGATTCAAAAAAATATACCCATAAATTAAGGGTTATTAAAAGAGTTTTAACGACACAAGCGCCTACGCCTAAAGTCAGACAAAAATCACCTTCGGAAGTAACTAATCAAATTGAAATGTTTAAATAATTGGGTTAATGATAAACGATGAATGATGAACGATAAATTGTTCAGAATATCTAAACAAAAATAAGTCAGTTTATATTTGTGCCTCTTCTAACCATTCCAAAATATCATGCTGTACGAATTCATCGTTCATCATTTATAGTTCATCGTTCTACAAATTTCCAATCGCCCTTTTTCCACCCACAATCCATTCACTCCAAGAACCTGGAAATAATAAAGCTTCTGTTTTTCCAATATGGTGCATCGCCAATAAGTTATGGCAAGCGGTGACCCCAGAACCACAATAAAAAATTGTTTGATTGACAGGTTGGGTATTTAATAATTTTTCAAACCTTTTAGTTAGGCTTTCTTTATCTAAGAATAAACCATCTGTTCCCAAATTTTCGGCAAAAGGAGCAGAAATAGCAGAAGGAATATGTCCTGCAATAGGGTCAATTGGTTCTTCTTCTCCCCTATATCTTTTTGCTGCTCTTGAATCAACATAAAGTAATTTCTCATTTCCTACATTTTCCTCCATATACGTGACATCAACCAATAGTTTTCGGTTAGGATTTGGTTTAAAAACTTTGGGGGTACTGTCAGTAACAGTGGTACTTACTACCCCATTCGTGGTTTGCCAATATTTCCAGCCA
>JBGCFJ010000333.1:0-6029 GCA_045106885.1 Saprospiraceae bacterium | reverse complement strand
CTTGAATCATTAGTTCAACGGCAAAATTTGGGCAACAAGGGCCTTCTATCAATTCAAAATCCGTTACGGTCATACAATCAAAAGCATCCGTAATAGTCACCGTATAATTCCCTGGTACTAAATTATCAAAACTAGACTGCCCCCCCCAACTATAAGCATAAGGTGCCATCCCTCCAGTCACTGCTAAATCCACTGAACCATTCCTTTTACCACATTCAGGGTGTTTATTAATAATTGGAGTAACCGTTAAATCGGAATCTTTACAACAATCTTCTTGGGTTAAGGCAAAATTCACAACCGCAGCACAACCAAAAGCATCGGTTACTGTGACAATATAATATCCAGGAATCAAATTATCATAACTGGATAGACTTCCCCAACTATATTTATAAGGCGCAATACCGCCAGCTACATTTATCGTTGCGGAACCATTTGTTTGACCACATGCTGGTTGTCGATTAATCGTAGCAGTAGCTGACAAATCGGAATCTTTACAACAATCTGCTCTAGTTAATTCAAATATTACTTCAGCCGTACAACCATAAGCATCCGTCACTGTAACTCGATAGTTACCAGGATTCAAATTATCATAACGGGATTTTTCGCCCCAGCTATAAGTATAAGGAGCGACTCCACCAGTAGCAACTATTTCAGTAGAACCATTATTCTGACCACATGCTGGCTCTTGATGAATAACAGCAGTAGCCGTTAAATCCGTATCTACACAACAATTTTCTCCTGCTATTTTAAAATAAACAGTCACAGAACAACCTGTTTCATCTCTAACAACTACCCAATATTCTCCTGCTGCTAAATTATCCCTTCGATTACCATCGCCCCAACTATAAGTGACTTCGCCATTTTGTCCAACTACATCAATGCTGACTGAACCATTAGATTCTCCACAATCTGGTAATTTATTAACCACCGCAGTTGCTGCATAATTTTGACAACAGGTACTTTCGGTCAAATCGAAATTAAGGACAACTTTACAGTCTGCTTCATCCGTTACAGTAACCGAATACGACCCAGCAGATAAATTATCTTTACGGGCAGATGGTCCCCAATCCACATCATCCGAATCAAAACTCACCTCACCTTGGTCATCTACAACTTCAATCCTTACAGAACCATTCGCTCCACCACATTCGGGGTATTTATTAATAATAGCCCTAGCAGTTAAAGGGCATATACAGGGCTGTTCTACCAATTCAAAATCTAGCATAATTTCACAACCAGAAGCATCTCGAATGATTGCCCAATGGGTTATATTTGCAGGAACATTTTCTAGCGTATTAACTGTACCTGTACTAAACATTTCGCCGCCATCTGCCTTCCAAAAATAAGTTACAGGTGCTTCATTCTCTGTTACCCATACGCTTACAACACCTCCCAAATTGCCACATTTTGGAGAACGTTCGATGAGTAATTTAGCCTCAAAGTCGCAGTCGGAAGTAATAGCTTGTGTCTCCCATTTTTCTAATTCTGAATCCAATAATGCAAGCCCTTCATTTGGTAGAAAGCTTAAACATAGCACCAAGCTTAAAATTGGTTTAATAAAATGTAGGGATTTAGCAAATAATAACCTACGCATTTTATTTGCTCTTTTTCCTTTTAGCTGCGTTAAAGATTTTGACCGTAGCCCTGCTATGCTAAAAATTTTTGCCTTGCTTAAAGAAAAAATAGCTGCATAAAATTTGCATAGCTTATTTATTTCTAAATCCCTTATTAAAAAATTATGACTATTCATTTTTGTTTTTCTTTAAACGCAGTATTTTTCAATTTGCCTCCTTCATTGCTATTCTTCTCTAAAATACTGCTGTGTTTTAATTAGTATGACCTAAAAATTGATGCGCTAACAAATTCCAGTAGTTGCCTCATTCCTCACTGAAACTTTGTGAATTAGTAATTTCTGGAGGTCTTCTAATAATTTCAACCCTTCTTTTAACCGCACTATGTGGATTATAAATCGTATTTCGATAATCATTTTCTCTCTTAAAAACAGGTGGCGTTCCATCTTCCCCAAAGGGTAATTCTTCAAAAATTAATAGTGGATTCGTATCCCCTTTATCGTTTTCATTAAAAAAGTATTTGTTCAGTTCTGGTATACTCAAAAAATATTGTTTGATACTCTCTATTCTTCTCCCTGCCAAGGCTAAGTTATAAGGGCTATCTCCAATAGGGCTCGTATAGCCTTTAATATTGATGATATAAGGGTCTCCATTTTTGTCGAGTGTTTCCAATTCTTCCAATAAAGCATCTTTGAAACTAGTCAGTAGTTTGAAACTATAATCAACTTTATTACAGAAAAAGGTAGTGACACTATCTTCTAGGATATTATTTCCAAGTTGCCCGCAAAAAGTAGGGTCAAAAACACCTTTCCCTCCCACTCTAGCAAATCGGTTTTGGTATTTTCCGTAGCGAGTTAAGTATTCCGTGTATAAATCGCTATAGGGTTTATCGCCAGCTTTTTTGGGTCTATCGTGGTCAAAATAACAAGCTATCGTATCAAATTTAGGGTTATCGAATGGTTGAGGAATAAGGTCAATCCTAAGCGTATCACATCTATTCAATACTTGCGTTATTTTCTGGTCATGAAATCCTCTAGCCCTTACCTCTATTTGGTAAATTGATTGTCTTTGAATATTATCAAAAATAAATTCACTGCCGTTTTGATTACCAAATTGTGGTGACTGCATCTCCGCTGTCCTAATTGTTACAAATCCAGTATTTAAAGGCAATTTTTTATCCGCATCAAATAATTCGATAGTTGTTATAGCATCCCCACAATAGGGTTCTAAATAGATAGGTACAACTAGGGTGTCAGAAGGCGGTATAATTGGACAGTCAATTCTTTGGGAATAATAGCCTTTTCTATCCGCCATTAAGGAATAAGTTAATTCGGGGCTAACTTCAGAAAAATAAAAATTATGGCCATAAATATTTTCCTGCCGCTTATTTTTTTCACCACCTACTAAGGTAATAATTCCTCTATCTAAGGCAGTCTTTGTTTCGCCATCAAATAATTGGACCTGCAATACTGGGGCTTGTTTTTTCACATCAATCTGAAAAATATCATGGCAAGCCCATTCTCCACTTTCCAATTCATTACAATTCGCTCGACTCGAAGCCAGAAAACCTATTTCTTCATTTGGTGCTAAAAAATACCCAAAATCATCAGCTTCAGAATTAATAGGATAAGGAAGTGGCTCAATACTCCCCGTTGTGTTACTAATCATTTTATACACATCATAATGCCGTACTTTTTTATTCCCCTGAGAACTAAAATAAAGCGTGCTCGTTTCCTGGTGATAAAAAGGAGTAATGTCATTTTGATTCGTATTGATAGCCAAAGGCTTTGGTTCTCCGAAACTATTAGGCGCTAATATTGGTACTGACCAAATATCCAATCCGCCTTTCCCTCCTAACCTATCAGAAACATAAAAGAGTACTTTTTCATTGGCTTCATTTAAGCCAATTGCTGGATGCGTAGTCGTATATCCAACTTGATTAATTTTTTTAGCTAATTTATTAGGCATTCCCCAAACACCTTTAATTTTTTCTCTATAATAAAGCTCACATTGAAGGGTTGATTCTTTGCCTTTAGGGTAATCACAAATACTGAAATACATTAAACTATCACTAGAATCATCACTAAAATCAAAAGTAAAATGAGCTGTCGTTTTGTTAGGGATATTCATTTCCCAAGCATCGCATTCTTCTCCCAATTCACCATGAAGCGTCTTAGCATATAATCTTGCTGGGCTGTGTTCGTCCTCTTCTTTAGGGAATCTTAAAGAAGCATAATGGAATTTCCCATTTAGTAAAAAAGGATTGACTTCCGAATAAATGGTATTGACAGTGCTATCTAATTGAGTAACCGTTATTTGAGCAGAGGCATCTGTTAATTCATCATAACAAATATTTTCTATTTGATTCCATTCCTCCATGTTGTTAATCTTGGTAAATTTAAATTGAGGAACGGCATAATTTGCGCCCAATTCTTCTTTCAAGATTATTGCATTATCTTCATTCCCTTGCTCCTTCTCTATGATGCTATAAAGGAAAATGGCCTCCTTATAATTTGGAAAAGGATTCAGTGAATCATTTAACAGCTTCACTTTAGCAAATGCTTCTTTTGCTTCTAAGTTGGCATCAAAAGCTCTAGCGGCCAACCCAAGTTTATAGTAATTCTCTATTTTAGTGGAATCTATTTTTAGCGCATTTTGGTAATGCTCCATAGCTGCTGCATAATTTTCTCTTTCAAAGGCTTTTGCTCCAGCTTTTTCATACGCCTTCATCGTTGGTAAACCTTGCTTTACGAATTGTTGCCCGTTATAATTCTGCGCAAAACCTTGTTGATTTATACTAAAAAAGCAAATAATAAATAAACTAAATGTTGAGAAGACCGATGTTGAAAAAAAGATGGACGTAGTAAAGAATTGCCATTTTTTTGGCAAGCAATAATATTTTTCTAGGATTTTCATATTTCTTGTTTTTATACACTTATGTATACTCAATCTTTTTCCTGACAAAAAATTAGTAAGGCTTTTGCCGTTCTTAATAATCACTTTAATAAATAGGACAAATTTTATGTGCTGCGGTAGGACAAACTTTTGCTAACGTATAAATAAGCGAAAATTCTGCCCCTCCAATGGAATTAGTGGCTATATCAAATTTTGATACATTAAAATCATAACTAAAACCAAAAGAAAAATTTCGGTAAGCTAAACTAAGATTTGGAATCAGTGCATCTCCTATTCGATAAGACAAACCTAGTAATAAATTCAAAGGAACATTCTGCTTACTTGTGAGGTAAAAACGACCATTTCCACCTACTACTACTTCTTGGTAAGGCCCCTGAAATTGCCCCATAACCAAAACGCCCAAATCTATATCTGGCAATAACTTAAAAGAAGAAATACCATAAAGCGAAAAACGCCTACTCAAAGACCCTTTTGTAGCAGCATTAAAAGTATTAGCAGGTTGATTAAAGTGATAGATAGCACCTCCTATATCTACTCTAGTCCGCTGACCTTCATCATAAATATTCCTTCTATCTGTATTTTGATAACGATAATTAACGCCTGCCGAAAAGCTTAGAAAATTGACATCTCCTTCTTGTGTAAGTTGGTCAATAAGGGTATTTTCTTGATGCGGCAATCCTACATTAAATCTATCTCCAATATATTGCACATCTACCCGAATATTTTGTGCATCAAATCTTCTGAACGAACCACCTAATTGAAGTCCACCAGATAAAAAATGTTTATCGGTAATTTGATGTAAATAAGCTACCGCTCCTCCTATTTGATTTGTCTTCAAAGCCAAATCGCCCGCTTTATCATTATTAAAATAAGCGCCTAGAGTAAAAACACCATTTTTAGCTGTACAGGGGGCTATTTTATATTCTAGCGTTGTGGTAAAAGTTTTATAATCAACAGGTACATTTTGCCATTGCTCTCTATAATTAGCAGCCACTCGAACATTCCCTGCGAAAACACCAACCAAACCAGGGTTAAGATTCATTGGGGAACGGTTAAACATTGAATAGTGAATATCTTGAGCACTTAGAGGAGTTGTCAGAAAAAACAGTCCCAATAAACAAAAGGTAAAATAAGATTTTAAAATTCTTTTGGTCATAATAAAAAAGTTAATCCTTTGAATTAGTGATTTGAATTAATATTGTTATATTTGGATATTTATAATATTTTATATTTGGATATTTTATAATATTTATTTTTAAAAATCCCTTCTCTCTCAATACTTATTTATTGATTCTCCATTAAAATTTCGGTAGTGGGTCAAATGTAATGCTGCTTCTTATGCAAAAGTCTCAGTAAATACTTGGAAAAAAAGGTGGTTTAAAATTGAAAATTAAATTTTACTTAGAGTCTGTCCGTAAACTTGTGCTTTGAGCGTCTAACGTAATCGCCAAATTTATTTGGCTAATTCAAAATACTGACTGTCAATTATTTATGAACCTACCAAATAAATTTGGTGGTTACGAGCGGAACAAAATCGACTTT
>JBGCFJ010000332.1:0-2381 GCA_045106885.1 Saprospiraceae bacterium | reverse complement strand
CTTACATGATTGGGCACAATGATGCTTGGATTGATGCTGGGCAGCGGCAGGCTTTAGTGGATTGGTTTAAAACGTTGGAGTAGGCTATTAAAAAAGTGGCAAACTAAATCAAAAAATTGTATCTTTGGATAACTTGTTATTGATAATAAAACTAATGAATTTGTACAATGACTGCAATTTCAACCATAAATAGATTAGCGCTTTTCCAAGAAATTTTTGACCTTGGAGGTGCTTGCACTATTGAAGGACTTTCAAAGGAACAGTTTAAGCACCTATCTATGCTTTATCCTGAACTACAAATGGAACGAAACCAAAATGGAAATATCAATATTATGGCACCAATAAAAGGAGGAAGTGGCATTCGGGAAGACATCCTAAGTTTTAGGGTTCGACAATGGCGGATGCTAGCCAAGAAAGGGGAATCATTTAGTCCAACTACAGGCTTTGATTTACCTAATGGTTCTACTAGAAGCCCAGATGCATCTTGGGTCAATCAAGATAAAATGGACTCCTTGACTGGCGAACAAATAGAAAATGAATTTATTCCAGTCGTTCCTGATTTTATAGTAGAATTAAGGTCTAAAAGTGATAGATTAAAAAAGGTAAAAGAGAAAATGGAAAAATCATGGATAGCTAATGGTGTAAAATTGGCTTGGCTAATAGACCCTTACAAAGAAAAAGCTTATATTTATAGAATAGATGGTAGTGTAGAAACGGTAGCTGATTTTAATCAAAAGTTATCAGGAGAAAATATATTAGCAGGTTTTGAACTAGACTTATCAGAGTTTCGAGTTTTGAAATAATCAATTTATGCTAAATCCAATTGTTTAATAATCCTTTCTACTCTTTCCTCCACCGTCGCATCTCCTTCAATTTTCAAAACCTTCCCATCCAATTTTTTTATCCAGTCTAAATGAATCGCTAAACTACGACCTTGAAAAGTGCCATCATCATATTGACTCGCCCATTCTAAAAAGGCTTTTGAATCAGCTCTAAATTTTTCATTTGTTTTTAAAGCAGGTCCATAACGTTCTATTTCTCGGTCTTTTAATCTTTGCATTCTTATCTCTCGTGGCAAATAAAGAAAGACATATAAATCAAAAGCACTCGCCCACGCTGTTCCCCAACTGACCATCGAGCCGCTAATAATACAGTTCTCTTGTGCTTGAAAATGGTTGGTGATTAATTGATTGCGTTTTGCTAATGGAACTTTTACTTGAAAAGGCGGGGCTGTTTTTTCCCAATAATAATCGTCCGCATCAAGGTGTCGATACCCTAATTTTTGCTGCAATGCTTTGCCTAATGTAGTTGTACCTGAACCAGATGCTCCGAAGATGTGAATTTTCATGATTGATGAATGATTAGACAATTCAATTTCGGTGTAAATATACTAGATTTTGCAAGTAGGCTGTGTCAATGTTTAACCATCCCAAATAACCTTCAAAATTTTAGTCGATTTATTGTTGTGACACAGCGAATTCATCGTTCATCATTCCTCAACTCACCCATTTCTTAAAATCGGTCAATTTATCGGTCGGAATTGGTACTTTAAAATCTGGTACTGGATTTATATGTAACATCCATTTATAGTTTTTGCCCATTTGCAAACTCTGTACCGCATTAATATTAACAATTATTTTACGGTTAATTCTATAAAATTCGGCTGGATTTAATAATTGTTCTAATTCGGCTAAAGTATGATTGACGATATATTCCCGACCATTTTTCAGAGCGACCATAACTAGCTTGGCATCCGCATAAAAATAAGCCATATCCTTTACTGCAATAGGTAATAATTTTCTACCAGCTTGTACTAAAAATCGTTCTTTATACACTTTTTTAATCGCTGAATCCCATTGCAATAAAGTCGCATAATTAGACATATCGGGAGCATTATACCAACGATTATATTTTTTCAAACTTTGTGCTAATGCTTCTTTTTTGGTAGGCTTTAAAATGTAGTCAATGCGATGATGCTGGAAGGCATTCACCATATATTGGTCGTAAGCAGTCGTAAAAACTACAGGTGCATTGACCTCTACTTGTCGGAAGATGTCAAAGCTCGTTCCATCTGCTAAATGAATATCCATGAAAATTAAATCAATTGACTGATTATCCGCTAGATATTTCACCGAATCTGCTACAGTATCAAAGGTGTTTACAATCTCAATGTCTTGATTAATTTGACTTAATTGATGGGCTAGTTTTTTGGCAGTACATGCCTCGTCTTCGATGATTAGTGTTTTGATAAGCTTTAAGTTTAGGTGAACTAAATAAAATACAATAAGGTCAAAATCACAAAAAAGTAAAAATTCTAATCAATAAGTGAGTTGTTTATGTTAAGAAGACTTATTGCTTAGACAATACTAAAAAGCCATTCC
>JBGCFJ010000331.1:0-8633 GCA_045106885.1 Saprospiraceae bacterium | reverse complement strand
AAGCACAGGATGCTTCTGGCTCTTGTAATGCCAATATGGCTACACCAGGGGATGGCGCTAATCCTCGAATGCAAATGTATTTATGTGGTGACAAAGATGGAGATTATGATAATGCCATCATATTACACGAGTATGGACATGGCGTGTCTAATCGTCTAACTGGAGGTCCAAAAGAAGTAGCCTGTTTAGGAAACGTGGAGCAAATGGGAGAGGGCTGGTCAGATTTTTTTGGGATGATTTTGACGATGCAAGCTACAGACGTAGCGACGACGAATCGGACTATCGGTACTTTTATGTTCAATCAGGCTGCCAATGGGGTGGGATTAAGACCTTACCCATTTACAACAGATATGACCGTCAACCCAATGACCTATAAAACGATTGATGATGAAGGCATTACCCGTCCGCATGGGGTAGGAGCAGTTTGGGCAACGATGTTATGGGATATGAATTGGGCATTGATTAATCAGTATGGTTGGGATGCAGATATGTATAATGGAACAGGGGGGAATAATATCGCTTTGCATTTAGTGATGGAAGGATTAAAATTACAGCCTTGTTCTCCTGGATTTGTGGATGCAAGAGATGCTATTTTAGCGGCGGATTTAGCTTTGTATAATGGCGTGAATCGTTGTTTAATTTGGGAAGTTTTTGCTCGTAGAGGTCTAGGTTATAGTGCAGACCAAGGTAGTGCTAATAGTCGAACAGATGGTTCAGAAGGATATGATATGCCACCAGAATGTACTATTGAGTTAATACATAGTGTTGATAAAGCGACTGCCTTTTTAGGCGAACGATTGACTTTCCAATTAGAAGCAATTAATCATTTAGATGCAATTGCACCAAATATTATCATTACAGATACTTTACCTGAAAACACACAATTTTATTCAGCTTCTCACGGAGGGGCTTTAAATGGAAATGTGGTCGAATGGCCGCCTTTAACTTTACCTGTTGGTGGAACGATTGATTTAGAACTAAAAGTAACGATTAATGACACGATTGATTTTGATGGCAATTTTTTAGATGACTTGGAAAGTGGTGGAGAAAACTGGGAGAATGTACAGAAATCAGGTAATCATACGTGGAATTTACAAACTCAATACTACTTTAGTCCTAATAATGGTTGGTTCATTACGAATGCTGCTTCCACAACAGAGACGCATTTAGTATTAAAAAATCCCTTGTCCTTAACGGATTCTAGTGAATTGTCTTTTAATCATTATTTTGATTTGGAAGACCGTTATGATTTTGGTTTGGTAGATATATCTATCGACGGTGGAGAAAATTGGATTGATTTGGAAAGTAATTTTACGCAAAATGGGTATAATAATTATACGCAGTTTGGGCATTATGCTTTTAGTAAAACTAGTGTAGAAATTCAACCAAATATTAGTGGATTTATCACCTCAAAAGCAGATTTATCTGCTTATGCAGGAGAGGTAGCCCTAGTTCGGTTTCGTTTATTATCAGATATTAATACCGCTAAATTTGGCTGGATAGTAGATGATATTGGCATTTCTAATACGAATTATGCCTTACCTAATTTTAGTAATATTCGTAATAATGAATACGATTTTGATACGCAGGTTCAAACACCTGTTATCATTAGCCAAGCATTAATCAATCACACCGTAGAAACTGTAGCAGATACCTTAATCGCTATAGAGAATGAGCCAGCAGTAGTAGCGGATGTACAAGCGAATGATATAGATGCAGATGGACCTTTGGATACATTAATAACGACTATCATCCAAACGGCTGCTAATGGAACAGCAACTGTTGTCAATGACGATAGTATTAGTTATTTACCGAATACGGACTTTATAGGTAAAGATACGGTTGTCTATCAGGTTTGTGATGAAGCGAATGCTTGTGAAATGGATACGCTATTTATATTTGTAGAACCTGCAAATGTAGCACCTATACCAATGGCTGACTTTGCTACTTTTAATCAAAATACGAGTAATAATTTTATCGATGTGCAAGCCAACGATAGTGACCCCAATGGAGTGGCAGATACATTGGTGACCACGATTATTCAAAATGCGATACATGGTACGGCTACGGTTGTGCAAAATGACGGCATTAATTATACCCCAACATTTGGTTATTTTGGACTAGATACAATTATTTACCAAGTTTGTGATATAGCAAATCTATGTACGAATGATACCGTTTTTATTACCATTACAGATATTAATGAAGCGCCAACTGCTGAAGCGGATTTCCTAGAAATTAATAAGAATACCAGTGATAACCTAGTAGCTGTTCAAGCCAATGATAATGACCCAGATGGTACAGGAGATACTTTAATGACGAGCATTCTAGTAATGCCAGTTAATGGAACAGCGACGATTATTAATGACAAAGATATTAGTTATACCCCAACCTTGACTTATTTTGGTTTAGATACCATTGTTTATCAAGTTTGTGATACGGCAAATTTATGCGCTTCAGATACGCTTTTTATCACCATTAATGATGCCAATGATGCGCCTGAGGCAAATCCAGATTATAGTACGGTATTAGAGAACTCTACAGATAATTTTATTGATGTACAGGCAAATGATACCGATTTAAATGGTATGGGGGATTCCTTATTGACGACTATTACCCTAATGCCGTCGAATGGTACAGCAGCAGTCATTAATGACGACAGCATTAGTTATAGTCCCGATGCCAATTATTTCGGATTGGATACTATTGTTTACCAAGTTTGCGATACGGGTAGTCTTTGTGCCATAGATACGGTTTTCTTGACCATTAATTACATCAATTATGCACCAACAGCCGTTGCCGATTTTATAGAAATTGATAAGAATACAATTGATAATTTCATTAATGTTTTAGGGAATGATACAGACCCTGATGGGGCAGGTGATACTTTAGTTGCCAATATTTTAGGCATGCCCTCCAATGGTATAGCGACTGTTGTAAATGATGATAGCATTAGTTATACGCCAAATACAAATTATTTTGGGTTAGATACGATTATTTATCAGGTTTGTGATACGGCTAATTTATGTAATTTCGATAGTGTTTTCATTACGGTTATTGATGTGAACGAAGCGCCTGAGGCACATCCAGATTTTAGTACAGTTTTAGAAAATTCCACTGATAATATTATTGCTGTTCAAGCCAATGATACGGATTCTAACGGGGCGGGAGATTCTCTGATAACGACCATTTCGGCAATGCCTTTATATGGTACAGCGACTGTTGTTGATGAGGAAGACATTAGTTATCATCCAACTTCGGGTTACTTTGGATTGGATACGATTATTTATCAAGTTTGTGATACCGCTAATTTATGTGATAGTGATACTATTTTCTTAATTATCGAAGAAGTCAATAAAGCGCCAATAGCCAATCCAGATTATGATACAATAGCCGTTAATTCTACGAATAATATTATTGCGGTACAAGCAAATGACACAGACCCTAATGGGGCAGGTGATTTCTTATTAACGACGATTTTAGTAATGCCATTAAATGGTACTGCGACTGTAGTCAATAATGATAGTATTAATTATAATCCAACAATGGGTTATGTTGGTTTAGATACTTTAGTTTATCAAGTGTGTGATACCGCTAATGTATGTGCTACGGATACGGTCTTTATTACGATTTACGATGTGAATATGGCGCCAACAGCAAATCCAGATTATAGTACGGTTCTGCAAAATTCTACGGATAACTTTATTGATGTACAAGCGAATGATAATGATTCTAATGGCATAGGCGATTCTTTAATAACTTCTATTTTAGTAATGCCATCATCTGGGACAGTAGTAGTAAGCGACGGAGATAGCGTTAATTATACCCCCACTGCGAGTTATTTTGGTTTAGACACCATTGTTTATCAAGTTTGTGATACGGCTAATTTATGTGCCACAGATACCATTTTCATTACCGTTAATGATATCAATGAAGCACCATCAGCAATGGAAGACTTCTTAGTAATTGATAAAAATACAAGTGATAATATTATTAAGGTGCAAGCCAATGATAGCGACCCAGATGGTGTAGGTGATTCCTTGATTACGACGATTCTAACACCACCGAATCATGGGACTGTTTCCGTTGTGAATAATGATAGTTTGAACTATACACCGACGATGACTTATTTTGGTTTGGATACCATTATTTACCAAGTCTGCGATACCGCTAATTTATGTGCTACTGACACCATCTTCATTACGATTAACGATTATAATGAAGCACCTTTAACTAATTTAGATAATTTACAAATACTGGAAAATACGATTAATAACTATATTGATGTATTAGCCAATGATACGGACTCAAATGGAGTGGGGGATACCTTAACAACCGTATTAGTGCAAGGGGCAGCTAACGGGTCATCAGTTGTGGTCAATGGAGATAGTATTCGCTATACGCCTACGGCCAATTTTGCTGGATTAGATACCATTATTTATAATGCCTGTGATACGAGTAATTTATGTACGACGGATACAGTATTTATTGAGGTTCAAATAGAACATTTTGCGCCGATAGTAAAGACTGATTTTATCACTATTAATAAAAATACTCAAGATGTGATAATTGATGTGCAAGCAAATGACTATGACCCTGATGGTGTGGGCGATACCTTGACGACGAGTATTTTGAGTGGAGCACAAAATGGTATTGCTGGAGTAATCAATAGCGATAGTCTAATATATACCCCTTCGACTGATTATTTTGGACTAGATACCATTATTTATCAAGTCTGTGATACTGTAAATTTATGTGCTTCGGATACGGTATTTATTACTATTGAAGATGCATTATTTTGTGCTGGAGATCATCTGGTTAAAAACGATTCAGGGGTCGCACAAGGAAGCTATGTCGCAGGAAATTCTGTTACTTCTGCGGGAATCATCAATAATGGTACTAAAGTCAAATTTATAGCTGGGAACACAGTTACTTTATTACCAGGTTTTCATGCAGAAGCAGGAGCAGATTTTACAGCTACAATAGAGCAATGTAATTCTGCTAATAATTTGAATAATGAATCAGTTGCCAGAGAAAGCAATACCGAAGAACCGTTTATAGCGTACACAGATAATACAATTAAACAAAATAATTTATTAGTTAGACCAAATCCTTTTAGAGGAACGACTATTATAGATTATGAATTAGCTACCGATAGTCCTGTTTGGATTGGTTTGTATGATTTAACGGGTAAAATATTAAAAGTCTACGTGAATCAAGGGGAGCAGATGGCAGGGAAACACCAATATCAGCTAGATGCGGCACTATTACCAAGTGGTGCTTATTGGGTATCTATGCGGACTGCTAATAGTGTGCTGACTAAGAAAATTATTGTTTTGAAGTAGAAAAATTGATAAGAAAGCCTTTGTGGTACTTAAAAAATAACTTTTGAATTTGGAGGCTCGATGTATCGAGTCTCCATTTATTTTTTTACTCATCTATGGGTAGTCTTTTCATGTTCTCAAAGGTAAACAATTTAATAGAATACTGCTACTTTGTCTAATATTGTTCAACTACGTTTTTCAGGAACCACTAGCCGCTAAAACGCCTTCCGATAATACACCAACACTAAAAAAGAAAGAAATAAAAACCCACTAAAGAGATACATCCCATAAATGACATTATCACCTGTAGTAAAGAACGGAAGCGAAAAAAGAGACAAGAAAATAATTCTGAAAACGATATTAGATAAAAAGAAAATACTGCCTGTTCGACCGTAAACTTGGTTGGGGATATGTTCTAATAAATAAGTAGTCCGCTGAATCCGTACCCCTGCATTCGTAACGCCTAAAAATAACAACATGCCATAATAGACAGATAAATTTTTAGAAACTGCCAATATCAAAAAGACAAGGGTGCAAAGTAAAGTCATTAGCATCACTGACTGAGGAATAGACATGCTGCTAAATACTTTCCGAATCGCTAAGCCTGCAAAAATAGCCCCGATAGCATAATACATATCTCCTGCCGCATAAACATCTCCATTTTCTAATAATCTATTTTTAACATAACTAGGAAATAAGTAAAAATGAGCAATGAGCATGCAGACAAAAACAGAAAAAGATGCCACTCCAAAAATAGAAATACCTTTTTCCGATTTTAAATAATCCCAACCCACTTTAAATTGCGCTAATAAATTACCACTTTCTTTTTTGCGAGTCACCAAGGACTCATATTTTATTAAAGCAATAATGCAAAAAGCAACGACATAAGTACTGGCATCCATCAAGAAAATCTCGTGAATCTGCCAAGGCGCTATTTGCCAATTTGTTTGAAATAAAAAGCCAAAAAAGTTGATTTCGCCATTTAAAGTACCTTCTAAAAGAATGGCCGCCAAAGCACCTGCTGTAATGGTTGTAATTTGATGTTGAATTTCTAAATAAGAAGAAATTTTACCATAATAAGCCTGAGGGACAATCTCTTGGGCAAAGGCATAAATAGCAGGAAAATGCAAATTATAATTCAAAAAAGTAATCATAAATACTGCTCCCACCCAGAAAGAGGATAAATGCCCCTGATAAAAACCCAATCCGCTAATAGCAAATAAGGCAGTACCCGTAATTACACAAAGGCCTAAAAAAATAGACTTTCTATTGTATTGGTCTATTAAAGTACCGCCATAAAGACTCCAAAAAATGGAAATAAGGGTAGTTGCCAAAAAAATCAAGGCAAATAAGCCCATTTCTTCCTGCAAAGCAAAGTACCAAGGGACCGCAATCATACTAATACCTTGCGCTATGGCAGAAATAGAATTGGCTAAAAAAAGTAATAGAATTGCCTTAAGATTTTTCATATTTGAAATTGAAGCGCAAAGATAGCAATGCGTAGATAGCCGACAAGGAAAAGAAGTATAAGTTTAGAAACAAAGGAGTCAAAATGAAAAAGGTTGTTAAATAAATTTAGATTTACCGATTTTTTGGTCATTTAATTTATAGGAGCATCTAAACTTTATTATATTTGTAAATCAAAATTTATTTAAGGGTGTTTCTATGGGGTAATGATTTACATATTTTAATGCTTTATTTCTAAACGAAACAGGCAAAAATACCGTAAACCTATTATGATTCCTCTGTAGAGGCATTTAGTTTACAGCTATATAAGAAATGGAATAAAAATAACATTTATTACTATTTCATTTCTAATTCGCTGATTCAACCAATTTATAAAATCAAAATCCTAAGAAGAACATGAAAAATGGATTACTTTCTTTGTTAGCCCTAGTCCTAGTAGGACTTCAATTTGGCTGTGGTGAGGGCGGTGCTGCTGCCTCTGCTCCAGAAGGCGGATTAGCCATTAGTGGAAAAATTACTGGCGCAGAAAACTTAAAGGTATATTTAGATTTAGAAAACTTTGTGGCGACCAGAGTTATTGCTAAAGGTGATATAGATGGAAGTGGTAACTATAGCATGGTTATTCCTGATGGGGTAAAGCCTGGACGATATCGCTTACGAGTGGGGGCAAGACGATTAGGGCTTGTTTTTGATGGTTCAGAAACAAACATCAACATCAGTGGAGCTTTAGCAGATTTAGATAAATATAAATTACCTGTAAAAGGCTCAAAAACTTCGCAAGAATTGGCGGATGCAATGAATGGCTTCTATAGTAAAACTTTAAATGGTCAACAATTGCTAGGTAAAGCGAAAAATGCAAGTAGTCCTTTTGTAGGGTTAGCCTTAGGAATGATGCATTTTAGAGGTGCTACCGAAGAAAATATCGCTTTGCATAAGTCGGTTTTTAACCAATTAAAAGAAGCACAAATCAATAATAATGAATTAAGTGGTTACGGTGGATTTATCGGTCAGATTGAAAAGCAAATTTCTCTACAGCGCATTGCCGTAGGTAGAGTAGCGCCAGATATTGACTTACCTAGCCCCAAAGGAGATAATTATGCCTTATCTGATTTAAAAGGAAAAGTGGTTTTATTGGATTTCTGGGCAAGCTGGTGTGGACCTTGTAGAAGAGAAAACCCAAATGTGGTTAAAGTATATAATAAATATAAGAGCAAAGGATTTGAGGTCTTTAGTGTTTCTTTAGATGGTTTAGATGATAGAACAAAAGCAAGATTTGGGACACCTGAGCAAATCGAACAACAAATGAAGCGGTCTAAGGACCGATGGGAACAAGCTATTCAAGCAGATGGTTTAGTTTGGTCAGGACATGTTAGTGATTTGAAAAAATGGAATTCTGCTCCAGCTCAAACTTATGGTGTTTCAGGCATTCCTAGAACATTTATGATTGATAGAGATGGAAAGATTGCTGCTATCGGATTAAGGGGCGCAGAAGCTATTGAAACAGAACTATTGAAGTTACTATAGCATTGACGACCAGGAGGTCATTCGTAAGTTGTTAATAACTAAAAGGCAATTTCCAGTGTATTTGGAAATTGCCTTTTATGTTTGAGGGGTTTCTTTTATTACTATCCCTTTTGAAAAGTATAAATTACGAAAAATGGGAATGCTGGTTCAATATATACTGTTGAGTTAATTAGCCTCTGTCCGTAAAGTCGATTTTGTTCCGCTCGTAACCACCAAATTTATTTGGTAGGTTCATAAATAATTGACAGTCAATATTTTGAATCAGCCAAATAAATTTGGCGATTACGTTAGACGCTCAAAGCACAAGTTTACGGACAG
>JBGCFJ010000330.1:0-3126 GCA_045106885.1 Saprospiraceae bacterium | reverse complement strand
TCTCAAAACCCAAGGCTGTCATTACTTCCACTTGGTCTTTTGCCATAGCTCTTTTAGAATAAGGGTAATGCGCTTCGTCCGTCTTTGGCTTTCCGCTATCACCATAACCTCTTAAATCAGTTGCAACGACTGTATATTTTTCAGCTAATACAGGGGCTACTTTATGCCACATAATATGACTTTGTGGGTAGCCGTGAATTAAAAGCAACGGAGGTCCTTGTCCACCGATGACTAGGTTGATTTCAGTTTCGGATGTTTTGATTTTTTTGTTTTGGAAGTTAGGGAAGAAGGTGGTTGTGGGCATGATTAATTTTTATTATATCGTTAATAATAATGGTGCTTTGGCAAATCCCTCCGATAGGTCGGAGGGATTTGTCAGAGAACCATAATAACTTTAAAAGTGATTTAATACGTCTAAAATCTCAGAAAAATTAAGCCGAGATTTAACCTCTGGAATTGTGCAATCCGTAATTAATTTTTTCCATTTATTATGGAGCGCCCTATCAAGCCCATTTTCACTAACAAGATTTAATACATCTTCCAGCAAACATCCAAAAGCCCTCACTTCAACACGTTCAATATTGGGAGCAAGAACTGAATTGACATCATAAAAAGAAGCTGCTCCGAAATCCCCCAAAAGGCATTCTGCTTTTTCATTTATCAATATATTATGTGCATAAAAATCTCCATGCTTAATTCCTTTCTTGTGTAGTTGGGCACAAACGGAAGCCATACTTTTTGCAATCTTCAGTAATTCAGCTCCATTAAAAACACATTTCTCATCAAACACATCTCGAGTACAGGTTTCCAGATTTGGAGGATTACCCAAATTGATGTAAGTAGGAGCTATAAGCTTCATTATTAAACCGCTCCTATCTTCAGGGTGATTTTTGATTTTCCCTAAAATAGGAATTAAGTTTTCATGAGTTCCTACTGCAATAGATATTTCCATCTCATCTTCGGGCAAGCCATCGCTAGTCACATTCCCTTTAAAAATCTTGATTGCTACATCCTCTTTTTTTAAATGCCAACTTGCTTTCGAAATCAATCCCGAAGCACCTTCCCCTAATAACTCTTTAATACTGAAATCTCTCCAAGGAAAGGAAGCTAAATCATTGTTTACTTGAATTCGATGTGCCGCAGGATTACCTCCAAATGCCACCCAAGATAATTTAGGTAACTCAAATAACCATTTTGGAATTGAGCTAAGTTGGTTTGCAGCAATTCTGAGCAGTTCTAAATTTACGCAGTTCGCCATTTCAATTGGTAACTTTTCAATTCGGTTACCTGCTAATCCACATTTTTGAAGCAGACGACATTTGCCAATACTCTTCGGTAACTTCTTAATCTTATTATCGGTTAAAATCAACCAATTTAGCATTGGTGGAAATGCGTTTTCAGGTATGCTTTGAATTTGATTTGATTTAAAACCAACCATATTCAAAACAGGAAGTTTTGCTAGTATGGCAGGAAATTCTGTAAAATTATTACGCCCGAAAAATACAATTTTTAAGTGTTGCAATTGAGAGATGCTATCAGGTAATTGAGTCAATTGGTTGTCTGATAAATCTAAAACTTCTAAAGTTTCTGCGAGAGATAATATCTCTTCAGGAAACTCCTTTAAACCACAAGCTAATTTTAGGGTTTTTGAACCAATTAATTTTCCTGATTTTAATGCTTCTAAAGTGTGTATCATATTTAAAATATCCGTGTGCAAATTTAAGAAGAACAAAAATAAGGTGAGTATAAAGTAGGTAAGTTATGCCTTCACTCAATTTTGTATAAAATACGAGAAATTAATAAATTTAGTTTATTTAAATATGATATTCTGTAAAGTATAGTTTTTCAAATATGGTAGAAGTATCAAACGATATTCACCTCCGCAGTCAATTCAATTTCGAATTTCTCTTTCACAGAAGCAATAATAGCATAAGCCAATTGCTTCACCTCCTGACCAGTAGCATTCCCATAATTCACCAAAACCAAAGCCTGTTTAGCATGCGCTCCTGTATTTCCTATTTTCTTGCCTTTCCAACCATCTTGTTCAATCAACCAACCAGCAGGTACTTTTACTTTCCCGTTGGGTAAATCATAAGAAACAATGTTTGGAAATTGTTGCTGTAATTTTTCAAAATGAGTTCGACTAATTTCTGGATTCTTGAAAAAGCTACCAGAATTACCTAACTCCACAGGGTCAGGTAATTTGCTCGAACGAATGGCTATTACCGCATCACTTACATCTTTGATAGTTGGATGTTCAATTCCTTTATCTGCTAATTCCGTTTTAATCGCCCCATAATTCATATTTAATTGATGGTGCTTTTTGGTGAGTTGTAAAAAGACTTTAGTAATAAAATATTGTCCTTTTAAGGTCTTTTTGAAAACACTGTCTCTATACCCAAATTGACAAGCTGTTTTACTAAATGTTTTCTTGCGGCGAGTCGCTAAATTAATGGCTTCTAATTTAACAAAAACATCTTTTAATTCTACGCCATACGCCCCGATATTTTGGATTGGAGAGGCTCCAACTGTACCTGGGATTAAAGATAAATTTTCAATTCCTCCATAATTATTAGCGATTGCCCAAAGCACTAGTTGATGCCAATTTTCGCCACCGCCAATACTTAAAGTAACGGTATCTGTTGTTTTTGAAACAACTTCGATTCCTTTAATTTCATTTTTAATAACCAATCCAGCAATATCTTGCGTCAACAGCATATTACTACCACCGCCTAAGATAAAAGTAGAAGCGTAGGGTAATTTTAACCCTTCTTTTAAATCAGCGACAGTATGGACTTTAAGCAAACTCGCTGCTTTGGTATCTAAGCCGAAGGTATTATAAGATTTAAGGGAGTAGTTTTTTAGTATAATCATGTTAGGATTTATAGAGCGTCAGCTAATAAACTGATAATTATCCGTTGGGAAATTAAATCCGTTGGGAATATACTTTTTTAAAGCCCAACGGATTAGCTTTCCCAACGGATCTAGATTTTGACTTGACATTTTTTGTAATATCAATTTTTAATCTGACTATCTATAATAGGAAATGTTCTTCAGGATGATATAGTTACCCAATTAAAACATTCTCCTAATTTAAGCCATCTGTTATATTGTTAAACTGCTGTA
>JBGCFJ010000033.1:0-5403 GCA_045106885.1 Saprospiraceae bacterium | reverse complement strand
CCTATATTAGCTCGCCTCTGGAGAGTATTAGTACATAAAACGCTCGCCAGAGGCGAGCAGTATAGAGGTGCCGGACAAAATGTCCTCACCAGCAGTCTCCATTTTTTAGAACCAATCGCCCCTGCTTCAGAGGGGAAAGATGCTAGCAAACCCGATGATTGATAGGCTTTTGAAAATGATTTGATTGGTATAGGTGAATTTCGGTGAAGGGAAGTTCACCTATCCTACAAACGTTGTTTAATTTGAGTCCCTCTGCGCAAATTTCGATAAATTAAAAAAGCAAAAAACACCCCTACCCCACCTGCGTATTTCAATAATTGTAGTTCCTGTTGTTGGTAAAATAGCCACGCAAAAACACTTGTGGTGATTAGAAATATCGTATAAATTAGACTTTTACCCAAGGCGAATAATAATTCCGTTTTTTCTTTATTTCCAGTTACTTGAAATTCAATATCTCCTCTTTGTACCTTTTTTAAGGTCTTCCGAATATCATTAGGTAAAGACAGCGCATTCATTACTGATTTTTGGACTAAATCAGTTACATATTTCACAACATCGCCTCTTTCTCCCAACATGAATTTCTGGAAATAAGGTCGAACGACTTCTAAAGGATTGGTGTGAATATCTAAGGTATTACAGATGCCTAATAAAAGGGTTACCATTCGATTTAATAAGACATAATCTTTTGGGACTTGGACGGTATTGGCTAGATTTTTTAACCCAATTTGAGTCGTTAAATTAAACAAGCTATTATTAAAGGGGTCTACTTTAATGTCTTTTAAACTTAACCCATCAAATTCTACTTCATTTTCTAGAAAATTTCGGAATGCATCAATTACCTTTTCGGAAATGCGTTCCGCTTGTCGTTCGTCTGCTATAAATCCTAATTTTTTTAAACCGTTGACGATGCCTTCTGTATCATTTTTAGCAGCAGCTTCGATTAATTCTAATAAGCCTGTTCTCGTATTTGGTTCTAATTTAGCGACTGCGCCGAAGTCTAATAGTACAATTGTTCCATCTTCTTGTACTAAAATATTGCCTGGATGTGGGTCAGCATGATAAAAACCATCTTCAAAAACCATTTCACAATAGGCATGCACCAACCGATTGGCTATTGCTCGACCATCTAATCCCCATGCTTTTATTTGCTCCGTATTGCTAATTTTCACACCTTCATAAAAGGTGGTTACCAATACTCTTTCGGTGCAAAAAGCTGGATGAATGGCTGGTATTTCAAATTTTTCTTCTTTGATTAAATTCGCCTTTACTTGCTGCATCGAAATGGCTTCTTGCTTAAAATCCAATTCTTCTTCTATCATCTTACGCACCTGCGTATAAGCATATTCCATGCCTTTGATGTCATAAAATCTAGAGGCCAACCGAGTTAATTTCTCCATAACGGTTAAATCCACTTCGGCAATTTTTTCGATATTTTGATGCTGTACTTTGACAATTACTTCGGTGCCATCTTTTAAAGTCGCTTTATGCGCTTGTCCAATAGATGCCGCTGCGACAGGCACTTTCTCAAAGGTCGCAAATAAATTTTGAGGGCTATCTCCTAATTCCGCTTTGATGCGTTGTTCTATTTCTGTATAAGGGCGGGCTGGAATTTGGTCTTGTAATTCCTCTAATGGCTTTTGGAATGCTTCGGGTAAAAAATTGGTAAGTATGGATAATAATTGCCCGACTTTGATGAATAAGCCTTGTAATTGTAGGATAGCATTTTTGACAATTTCCGCATTTTTAAAATGCAAATCAATGACTCGTTTTTCGTAGTATTTTCTACCAAAAACTTTACTTTTTAAACCTAGCCATACATAACTCCAGACGACTTTAAAGGCAGTCCAGTAGGCTTTACGAATTCTCCAATTTTTATTATAGATATTTTTAGACAGGGCGTTTTTTTTAGAGGTCAGATGTCAGACCATAAATTAAAATTTATTGTCAGAAATCAGATTTAGATGAAAATAATCTGACCATGAAATAGTCTGACAGTCCGTAGGACGGTCTAACCTCTGACTTCTAGTATTCAAATTCAACAGGCGGATTCACCACCATGTACCGCAAATTTACAACACTTGCATTGATAAAATGAATATTATTTTTAGTTACCTGTCCGTAAGCTTCGTGGATGTGGCCGAAAATGTTGTATTTAGGCTGGATTTGTTCGATTCTTGTTAGTAACATTTCACAACCTACTTCTAGCCCTTGAGACGTTTTATCTAAAATTCCTTGTGGTGGACCGTGTGTTAATAGGATATCTGTATTTTCTGGGATTAATTGCCAATGTCGGTCAATATCCGCCCCTCTATCTCGATTAAATGCCCAATCAAAAAAACGAGGTTGTACTGGTGAACCCCAGATATGAATGCCTTCAATCGTCACGCCACTATCATTTAAATAAATGACGTTTTCTGGAATTAAATCGGCTATTGCTGCTGCTGACGTTTCTTCAAAATAAAAATCGTGATTCCCCGCAATGAATATTTTGTATTGGAAATCTTGTTGGCTAAACCAATTGAGGAAAGCGACTATTTCTTGTTCGCTTCCTCTTTTTGCTACATCCCCCGAATGGAGTAGCATATCACCTTTTGGTAATTGTAATTGATTGTGTAATCCGTGGGTGTCTGAAATGGCGACTATTTTCATATTACAGGATGACTAGATTTTTAATGATTAACAGGATGAATAACTTCATAATATTTAGTTTTTATAAAATGGGGGTTGAAGATGCTAAATTCATTATTTCGTTTAGAGAGAAATCTTAAATCAAAATTCATAAATCATACATCTTAAATCTGTGCTGTAAACGCTCAATCTGTATTCTTCAACTAACTGAATTGAACTATACTCGTCAAAAAACTCCATTTTCTCTATGAACTCCGTTCCTCCATGGTAAAAAATAGTTTTTTGAGTACTTCCCTATTCCTATGCCTCCTCTACCCAAGGATTATAAGTCCCAAAGTATTTTAATTAGACGCTCCATGGTAGGCTGCTCAGAATTATGAAGAGATATGCATTTTTTCTCTCCGTATTTTTGAACCGATATTTCAAGTCTCCAGACTTGAAAGGACTATCTGCTTGTCTCCAGACAAGCGTAATAACAGTCGTCAGGAGACGACCAGATAGCGGTATCGAGTCTGGAACTCGATACATCGGATTCAGAAAGCGGGTAGTATGTTGATTAGACGCTCCATGGTCTTGAAGACGCATGGAGGTCGGTAGTGGGTCAAATGTAATGCTGATTCTTATGCAAAAGTCTCAGTAAATACTTGGAATAAAAAAAATCTAGCATTACATTTATAGCACTACCTAGAGGTCTTTCCTAATGCGGCAATTTACTACGCAAAGCACCATACACAAAAGTACCAATTAAAGCACTCCCAATAACCACCAAAATTATCCACAAACCATGTCCCACTAAAGTATATAATGGCCCTGGACAAGCCCCTGTCATTGCCCAACCTAAACCAAATAAAGTACCACCAAAAATACTGGCTTTATAAGTAGTCGGTTTATCAGCAAATTCAATGGGTGTGCCATCTACATTTTTAAAACCACTCTTTTTCATCCACCAATGCATGACTGCCCCTAAAACAACGGCTACGCCAATAATGCCATACATGTGAAAACTTTGGAAACGAAACATTTCCTGAATTCTAAACCAAGAAATCGCCTCTGATTTGGTCATTACGATACCAAATAAAACACCAACTAATAAATATTTTAATAAACGCATTTTTTTGAGTTATGAGTTATAAGTGATGAGTTAAGTACCCAATCAAAATTAAACGACACATTTTATGCACCACTCTTTCTCCGTTCTGCTGCGTTAAAATTTATCTCCGTAGCTAGGCTATGCAGAGAATTTTTGTCTTGCATAACGAAAAAATAGCCTCTTCAAAAATGACGTTTAATTATGCTTAGGTACTTATAAATCACTCATGACATATCTCCTATTTGAAAATTAAAGGGCTAAAATGAGGGGTAGTAATAAATGAGTCATTACTAAACCACCGATAAAAAATCCAATGACGGCGACTAAAGAAGGTAATTGGAGATTCGACAAACCTGTAATTGCATGGCCAGAAGTACAGCCGCCTGCCCATCGAGTACCAAAGCCAATTAAAAATCCGCCTACCACCATTAAAATAATGCCTTTCAAAGAAGCTAAAGTCTCAAAATTGAATAAATCCAAAGGTAAATAGCCACTTCCTTCCGCTCTGGTGGTCGGTACTTTGATGCCTAATTCCGTTAAGTCAGCAATTGTCGCAGCGGATAATTGAACGGGTTCGGGACTGGCTAAAATGGTTGAGCCAATGCCGCCACCAATTACTGCCCCAACAATAAATAATAATAACCAATCATGGGTTTTCCAATCATAATTAAAGTATTCAAACGATTTGCCTGCTCCTCCTATTGAACAGAGCGCTTTGAAAGAAGAAGAAACGCCAAAACGTTGCCCTAAATAAATTAATAAAAACATCACAAAAGCAATCATTGCACCCGATACGGACCAATGCCAAGGTTGACTAATAAATTCCAACATAATATATTTTTAACGATAAACGATGAATGATGAACAATGAATTCGAAAATTAGATAAGTGTTTAAGGAGTAAATGGATGAATAAATGAGTAAATATTGGAAGTCATTCAATCCTTGAGGCTCAAACTATAGCAAATTGAAGCCCCTATTTATTCATTTCATCATTTTCTCATCTACTCATTGTGTATTTAGAATAAGCAAAGGTAGGAAGGACAATTTAATAATTAAGTGATATGCGTCACAAAAAAGAAAGCAAATTTTCAAAACGGCTATTACCAACCAAAATGGGGCAACTGTATCAACAGTCACCCCATTCTATATATTCAAACTTTAAACTGACAAAATCTAATAGACATTTGAGCTAGCAATATTATCCTTTTGGTCATTTCGCTTCGTCGTCAATACTGTTGGGATTAATACGTCTAGGTTTTCCAAAGTTAATCCGACTACTTTATCCGTGTCTCTTGGAAATTGGAAATCACTCATTGAAAGCGTCTGATACCCTATATTTTCTACGACTAAAGTATAGGCTCCATTTGCTAAATTGTCCAAGAAAAAATAACCATTTTCATCCGTTGTTATCGCTTTTGTTAATTGTGCATCCGTTGCATGTTGCATCGTAATAACGGTCGCTACCAGACTTTCTCCTTCCGCATTCATAATGCTACCTTCAAGCATATTTTGGGCAGTTAGCGATAAATTAACTAATAAAGCGATTAATAATAAAGTGGATATTTTTTTCATGATTCAATTTTTTAACAGTAGTGGGTGATTTTAATTTCACTATTTCATCGTTGGTTGTTTAGTTTTTCTGACTTGCTTAATGCACTATAAAATTACATCTAACCATAGAAG
>JBGCFJ010000329.1:0-10052 GCA_045106885.1 Saprospiraceae bacterium | reverse complement strand
GACCAGAATATTCTCCCCTTCCAAGATTTCTGATATCATCTGCAGAAGTATTGAAAGCTAATCCAGTTTGATATAAATCGTTTACACCTAAAGCATAAAATTCATTAGCACCTAAGTTCTTATCCTTATGACAATGGTAGCATTTAGCATCAGAGAAAAACACTAATGCCCCTCTTTTTTCCTGCTCGTTCAGCGCATTTTGATTACCTTTTAGATAATCTTGAAAGGGCGCCTCATTAGCTAATAAAGTTCTTAAATAGGCGGAAATAGCAAAGGCTGCATTTTCATCAGAGTATCTCTGCGCTGTTTCGCTGTCACTAAAAGCAGCATCGAAATAGGAGCGATAACCATACTCATCTAGTACTTCATCCGTAATTTCCATTCGGTGTACCTCCATTCCAGCAATATTTTGTGCCTCCAGAGCATTATAACCCAAAGAATTGGAATGTAATTCTGGGTCTAAATCCCAGCGGTCTTCCGTTCCTACATTAACTCCGGTATTTCCAAATCGACCATTCCATGTCGTGTTTTCTACAAAGGCTACATTTAAAACACTTAGTGGACGAACACCCTGCACATCTAATTCATCTGCACGATAGGCGGCTAGTTTGGTTCTTGTTTCTCCATTCCTCCCAAATCCAATACCCCCATCCGCAATTCCTTGGATTCGTCCAGGAGTGAATCCTGCATTGGGTACATGGCAAGATGCACAAGAATAAGTTTTCTTCCCAGCCTCTTTAGTTGAGGTCAGCGCAATTCCTGTTTCGAAGAAAAGCATTTTTCCAAGTTCTACCTTTTCTTTTGAAAGAGGATTATGCTCTGTATCATGTGGAATAGCTGAAAAATCCTCACTATCTGGCAAAATAAAATGGTCTAAATCATTTGTTTCGGATGCTCGAATCAAAGCAGTCTTTAATAATTGGTCGAGTGGAGTATCTAAATATACTTTATCCTTATTACAGGATATAATCAATAGACAAGCAGTGCCAAAAATTAGTAATCGTTCTTTCAAAATCAACTTTTTATGGAATTATATAATGCTCATCAAGGAGTTATACACGCCTTTAGAGTTTAAATATAGGATTGTTGTTTTTGCTTAAAACGGTTTTGGAAAACTGGTATATGACTAAACTAAGAACTGGTTTTTATAAAAAAATAAAATTTAGTTAGGTTGTGTTTTTCTTCTTTTACGCTGTTTAATTGCTTTCTTAAGTAGTAATTCAACGGTTTCGGAATGACCTCTACCTTTAAAGAAGAACTAACGGTAATTTGTATGGTATTTTTAATTATGAAGAATCAAACATATATTCATGCAAATATAACCGCATATTAAAGTGGGTCATTGGTACTTTTTATTAGAAGTATGGTACTTTTTATTCGGAGTTGTCAATAAGATGTTAATGAATGGTTTTCATGACAAATCAATCGTACATTTGCGATAGGCGATAGATAAATAAATATTATGAAATTAATTGTAGAACAACCTTTTTCAACTAACAGCCAAGAAGAAATAGCAAAATTTGCCAAGGCTCTTGCACATCCGACACGGCTTGAAATTTTGCGTTTACTAAGTACTCAAAGTTGTTGCTTTACAGGTGATTTGGTAGAGGTGTTACCTATTGCCCAATCTACCATTTCTCAACATTTGAAAGAATTAAAAAAGGCAGGACTAATTCAAGGAGAAATTGCCCCTCCCAAAATCAAGTATTGCATAAACAAAGAAAATTGGAGAAAGGCAAAATTATTATTTGCCTCTTTCTTTGAATAATATTTTTTTAATCAAACCAATCGTCTATCGACGATTAACTATAAGTTAAATAGAATGAAAAAAATAAGGATTTTACTATATCCTTATTTTTACGGGTATGCTCAATAACTAGAGTAGGGCATGGAGCACAATAATTATCTATCATTGGCTATTAAAAATACCCATTACTCTTCATTCGTCTGCAAAATATAAGATTGAGGTTTAAAAGTAGATGGTTTATTATCTATAAAATCAACTGCTCCTTGGATGCCCATAAATAAATTTTGTGCTCCTATTTTTTCGATTAGATGGGATTTTTCCATCGTATCTCTAAGTGGTCCTCTAACACCTGTAAACAAGACCTTAATATTTTGATTTTTGTAATCATCAATCAATTCTTCCAACATGTGTACGGCACTACTATCCAAATTAGTAATACTATTAAAACATAAAATAATAGTCTTTAAATCTTTTCCCTTTTTCGCAACTAACTCTTCTAGACTCTCTTTGAAATAATTAATATTGGCAAAATATAACTGGGCATCAAAGCGATAAATCAATAATTCTTTTCTTTCCTCTAATCCGTCAAAACGTGCCACATTTCTATAAAAATGACTATCAGGTACTTTACCTAATTCTGCAGTATGAGGACGAGTCGTTCGGAAAATAATCATTGCTAAAGACAAGATAACCCCGATGCCAATGCCTTGCTCGATACCCAAAGCCAAAGTCGCTAAAAAAGTAACCGCTAACATCCAAAAGTCTGAGCGGTTAGCATGCCATAAATGTTTAGCCTCATCTGTATCTATTAATCCAAAAACAGCAACCATAATGACAGATGCTAATACTGCTTTGGGTAAATAATAAAAAAGAGGGGTAAGGAATAATAAAGTCAGCATGATTAATAAGGCACTTATAATAGATGCCATACCTGTTTTAGCTCCTGATTGGTCGTTGATAGCTGTTCTAGAAAAGCCTCCTGTTACTGGATAAGATTGCAAAAATGAACCTCCAATATTAGCTAAACCCAATCCAATTAGTTCTTGATTGGGAACAATCTTATAATTTTTATGCTTAGATTGAATTGCTTTTGCTACCGCAATACTTTCCATAAAACTAACTAAAGCAATGGCTAAAGCTACAGGCAATAAGGATTGTATCGTTGTCCAACTAAAATCAGGTATCGAAAAGCTAGGTAATCCACTCGGAACTTCTCCCACAACTTTCACACCTTGTGTCGTTAAATTTAATCCATAAACTATGAGGATACTAAGGATAACAAGCACCAAAGGGCCAGGAATCGATTTATGAATTTTTTTAATGCCTTTTATTATAATTATCCCCCCAATACCAATAGCAAACGTAACCCAATTAATCTCGCCTATTTTTTCAAATGCTTGCAATAGTATTTCATGAATATGATGACTTCGAGCTAACTCTATACCTAGTAAATGTTTTAATTGACTTAATCCAATAATTAAAGCCGCAGCTGATGTAAATCCACTAATCACAGGATGTGATAAAAAATTTACTAGAAATCCTAACCTAAAAACACCCAATAAAAACTGAATTAAACCGACCATAAACGCTAACGTAATTGCTAACATAATATATAGCTCCGTTCCTCCTTCTGCTAATGTTCCAATACCTGCAGCAGTTAACAAGGAAACCATCGCAACAGGCCCAACAGCTAACTGCCGAGAAGTCCCTAATAAAGCATAGATGATTAAAGGTAGAGTAGAGGCGTACAACCCGTAAATAGGAGGTAGCCCTGCTATCATCGCATAAGCCATGCCTTGCGGAATCAACATAACTCCAACGGTTAAACCTGCAGATAAATCTCCTTTAAATTGCTCTTTCTTGTAATTGGCTAACCAATCAAATGCTGGTATAAATTGTTTAATATTCATTGTCTAATGTATTTTGCAGGTTATTTATCTCTGTTTTTAGTTTGATTGTGAATTAACAATCCTACCGCTTTAATCTAAAAAGGTAATCTGATTTCTACCTAACTTTACCCTTTCAATACTTTCTAATTTTTTCAATAACCTAGAAACTGCCTCTCTCGAAACGTTCAAGTCATCAGCAATTTGCTGATGAGTAATATTAACCGTATTATTTTTGAGGGATTTTGTTAAAGCTTTGAGGTATTTTTCCATCCGCTCATCTAAGCCTTTAAAAGTTATCTTGTCTATTACCCTAACCAATTCTAGCATTTTATGGTCGTAACTCGTCATCACAAAATTCTTCCAACTTTGATATTTACTCATCCAACCATCTACATACTTAACAGGAATACCAATTAGTCTCGTTCGTTCCATCGCCTCTGTTCTAATAGCACTTTTCTTATCCATCATGCAACAAGTAAATGACATAGAACAAGTATCCCCTGCATTAATAAAATACAACAATAATTCCTTCCCTAATGTATCGTCCTCCCGAGTTACTTTAATACTACCTTCTATAATAAGCGGTACCATCCGTATATAACTACCATAATCCATGATTACCTCTCCTGGAGCAAAATCCATGATTTGCCCTATTTCTGCTATTTCTTCTTGCAAAGCTTTTTCCGCTAATTGTGGAAATTTTTGATGCAATATTTTTTGAATCTCTTCTTTTTGTGATAACATAATATTTGAATTTAGTGGAGTACGTTTCTTTTTCATTTTAGTTAAAAAATAGCAACTACTCCTAATCCTAGCCAATCTCCTCTGTGGATAGCACCCGCTCCATTCTGAAAAAAATAATTATTAATAGTAGCTCCTTCTCCTGCAGCTCCTGAATCTGCTGTTCGGGTTGTATAGTGTAGGGCTAATTTCAAATCAGGATTAATATGCAAATTAAAGCCGACATCTAGAATTTGTTCTGCTCCAGATAAACTATTCGTAGCTATGGCACTTTCTTGATTTATTGCATCTAGTGGTCCATTAAACTGAACTATCATTATTACTGGTTCTAGAATAAAGGAATTTTTCAATAGCAAATTGTAGCCTAACCTTAAGTAACCTGTATTAGAAGAAACCGAAAAATGGCTAACGCTTGTATCTTTATTTCGTTTTAAATAAGTCCATTCCCCATCTATATTCAACGCCCCCCAATTAAACAGCAAATCGAATCCGAATGCTTGATTGTTAGTAAAAAGGTCTGTTTTCCCTTGGGTAGCTCCTGCTAAAGCTAATGTCAATCCGTTTCTTTTGCCAAAATAGTTGACCTTATGACTAAAAGTGTAATTTTCAAATTCTGGGTCTCCAATGTGTAGTGCAATTCGTCCAACTAACAAAGGAGCATACTCATCGCCTACGGAATTGCCACTATATCCTTGGAAAACAGGATTAAAAATCCCTACATCATAACTAAAAGCGAGTTTTTTATCCTTTTTCATAAAAAGCCCTCCCATATTCATACCAACGGCTCTCCCTGGTCCAATACCAGTCAAATGACGACGAAGGTAATTCTGTGACCATGATTTCTCCATGGATGTACTACGAAGTGCTCCTGTAATACTTTCTCGTCCTATTTGTAGAGGTAGGTAACCAAAAGTAAGATTTAAACCTTCGCTTTTTGGTTTTATTCGCCATTGAATCCAAGCATTCCATAAACCTAATTTTGGAAAACTACCATTATTTGTACCACCCTCAGTCCCTGCTAAAACATCTCTTCCTACTAAATCTAAGGAGGTGGTAACATTAAATTTCAAATCTTTATAAACCTGCCCTTTTACACCTAATCTAGTGCGGCGTATTTGAAAATTTAGTCTATTATCAACTGATTCATAACGTTGGGTAGTTTCATCATATCGTTCTGCACCTACCGTATAACTACTCCATAATTGTAAACCTATACTTGGTTTAATTTTGAAACCATCTAATTTTTTTAGCCAATGGCTCTGCTCTTGGTCTTGTCCATGTAGCGTTATAAAAAAAAGTATGCCTAATATAGTAGTTAGTAATTTCATATTTCGTTCAGCGTCTTATCTTAATCTATAATATCAACTTGCCTTCCATCTAATTTTTGGATGGGTCGGTTATTACCATTATATAATTTTTGCATGATTAAAATTTGTGCTTATTAATGTGGTAATTTGGGTCTTAATGCGCCATAAGCATAAGTTCCTACAACTGCACTAATAATTACTAAGAGAATTGCCCAAACACCTTGCCCTAATAAGGTAAACATTGGACCAGGACATGCACCAGTCATTGCCCACCCTAAGCCAAATATGGTTCCACCAATCAAGTATCTTGGAATGCTCATTGCCTTGGGGTTAAATTTTATTTTTTCGCCAGAGAGCGTTTCTCCATTGAACTTTTTAATCGCAGCAACTAAAATTGCTCCTAAAACTACCGCTGTTCCAATGATACCGTACATGTGAAAACTTTCAAAACGGAACATCTCTTGAATACGAAACCAAGAAACTGCCTCTGATTTGGTCATCACGACACCGAAAAGGATACCAACTAATAAATATTTAATAAATTTCATTGCTTTTTTTTAATAAGGGAATTAGAAATAAATAAGCTACGCAAATTTGACGTAGGATTTTTTAATTCAGGCAAGGCAAAAAACACAGACGATGCAGGGCATCGGCGAGTATTTTTAACGCAGTATGAATTGAAAAAGACAAGCTCAAATGCGTAGGTTATTATTTGCTAAATCCCTAAAGTGAATTAGCTGATACTAGCTAATTGCCAATAGATTAGGTAAAATAATCCAAGCCATCGCCAAGCCTCCGATGAAAAAACCGATGACTGCTATCAATGATGGAATTTGTAAATTAGATAAACCACTTATTGCATGTCCTGAAGTACATCCTCCTGCATATCTTGCTCCAAATCCTACTAAAAAACCACCTACAGTTAATAGCATTAAGTTCATTGCAGAGAATGGGTTACTGAAAATCTCTGCAGGAACATATCCATTTCCCTCTGCTAATGTTTGAGGGACTTGAATACCGATTGTCTGTAAATAATCTTGTGTAGATTGAGCAATTTGTACAGGTTCCGGGCTACCTAAAAAATTGATAGCAATGTAGCCACCAATGATTGCCCCACCAATAAATACTAAATTCCAAATTTGATTTTTCCAATTATAATCGAAAAAGTCACAGCTATTTCCTGCCCCTCCCATCGCACACATGGTTCTCAAATTAGCAGAAACGCCAAATTCTCCACCGAACCAGAGTAATAGAAACATCACGCTTACTATCATTACTCCCGAAATCGCCCAATGCCAAGGTTGGCTTAATAATTCAATAATTCCTTCCATTTTATCTTAATTAGTTGTTGTTTTATATGATTAGTTAAGTGCCCCCTTTTTAGCTTGTTCAATTACGTAGCTGAGTGCTTTTGCTGATTGCATACCAGATTGACGCCACTTAACTTCACCGTTTTGAAATAAAATAAAGGTTGGCATACTTTGAACACCCATTTTTTGAGCGACCGCTCGATTTTTATCTACATCAATTTGGACAATCCTTGCGGTATCACCTACCGTTTTAGCGACCTCTTTTAAGATAGGATTCATTGCCTTACATGGACCACACCAAGTCGCAAAAAAATCTACTAAGATGGGTTTCTCGCTATTAATTAATTCTTGAAAAGTCATTTTTTTATTTTTTAAATTAATAATAGCACAAAGGTAGCGGCTCTTATTAGACTAGTCTGTGATGCAAATCACATGCTTTACAACAAGGCATAAAAATACAAACATATATTCATATATTTGTGTTTCATAAAACAAAATAAACTTTAAAAGATATATTTCTTATGTCGGGTGAACAATTACTAAAAAAGTTAGAAGGAGAGGCGATTAATCAAATTCAATATGTTCCTATATAATAATTTGTGATTTTATTTTTCCGTGGAAAGTTATGGAAAATTAAATATTCAGGAGTTTTTAACTATATATAAAGAGAGGCAGAACTATACGTTTTAAACAATATTATTATTACTTAACCTGATTGTCCAATTGAAAATAATGGTATTTATATTATGTAATCCAAACTAAATATTATTTGAAAGAAACCGACTTTAAATTTCTTTCCTTTACTAAAAGCTACTGAGAGTTAGCGTCAGATATCACCACTTGTTTCCTACCTGCTGTTATTATATACGTCAATCCCATAGGTTTACAAATAGCCTCCAGCGCTTGTTCAAGATTATTCGTTCTAAATGTACCTGAAAAAGGTCGGCTTATTTTGGATACCTGCACCTCAATATCATATTGCCTTTCTAACTCTTCAAAAACTCGATAGACAGGCGTTTCATAAAAACGAGCATTCCCTGTTGTCCAAAGTGGTTTTTCTTGACTTATTTTATTTTTAACTGATAGGTTTCCTAAACGTCCATTTATAGCCTCTCCTTCGGTCAAAATAATCGATTGATTATTAGCATATTTGACACTTACTTTTCCTGTATAGCATTCCACTCGTAATTGAGCATCAAATGCTCTAACATTAAAACTAGTACCCATTACTTCTATCGTTCCATTATTTGTGCTGACAATAAATGGTTTGCCTTTTTGAACAGAAAATAGAGCCTCTCCTATTAATTTAAGTGTCCGCTGTTCTTGCCATTCTGATTCATCAAAAAATAGCTGAGAGCCTGCATTTAATACGACAGAGGATTGGTCTTGAAAGGTGTGCGCTAATGTTGCTTTATTACCAACTTCAATATAGTTTGGTTTATTTGTAAGGAAATGTATGCTTGTTACTAACAACAAAACACTTGCTGCGGCTGCAGCTACCCAAGGAATTAATTTTCTAAAGGTTGTAGCCTGTTTAACTTTAGGTTTGTTAATATGTAAAGTTTTAAAATTAGCATAGCCTGCAGCTGCATCGTATTTTGGTAAAGAAAAGGTATCTGTGGTTTGAATAATTTTCTCTAAATCTTGTATTTCTTCAGTATCCAATAGGTCTTTCTCTTCCTTCGAGTTGAGGTCTCCTGCTAACCATCTCGCATACAAGTTATCTTTATTAGTATCCATGATTGTATTTCTTTTGCATCGACAAATATTTAACACCTTACTACAAGTTATTAATCCTATACCTTTTTGCTAATTTTTCTTAGTGCGACTAAGGCATGGTGCATTCGTTTTTCGACTGCCTTCACACTAATTTCTAATTCTTCTGCAATTTCTCTATACTTTTTCTTATCTATTCTATTCATTAAAAAGACAAGTCTTTGACCTTCTGGCAAGGCACTAATAGCTGATTGTAAACGTTGGCGAAATTCTTCTTCTTCTAATAAAAATTGAGGTGTTAGGTTTGATTCTTGGCTATGTCTTTTATTTTCAAAGTTTAAAACGATTTTTTGGTGTTCAACTTGGTTCAAAAACAAATTTCTACCTATGGTAAAAAGATAAGCCTTCGCTTTCTCCACAATCACTTTAGCGCAATTTTTCCACAATTTTCGACAAGTTTATCTAACTAAAAAAAGTAGTTGAGATGAAATTTCGTATAATTAGATAGTGTCAGTATTCAACAAAGGGGAAGTTGAGTACCAAAACAGCGATTAAAATGCTACTAGACCTGCAAGAATTAAACAGTTTTTAGTTGCTTATCTTCTGGCAATGGGGTCTTCAATTCTTTATGAAGCTCGTGCTCTTTAGGGCAAATTATTTGATGAAGTTCCTTCAAAGAAGTCACCTGATGTTGTTCAAAAGCTGCTTTTAATTTATCCATCAAAAGGTCTAACCAATGTTTATCCAAATCAAGACCAGTCAGTAATTCAATAGGGGCATTATTTTGCCTTTTGCCTCTTTTGAAAACCCGATGATTATGATAAAATCGAACTAAATTGAGTAGCGGTTGAGAAACTTGTCCTCTTGCCATTTTAATAAAAGGTTTGAGAATAGAATTGAAAGTTTCCACCAAGGAGGAAGCTTGTACAATTTCATTCAAGGCAACAAATACCTTTTTACGAATATCCTCAAATTGACTGAGGTCATTGTGACCAGCAAGTTGTTGATAATGTTCGGCTAATAATTCTTTAGCAGCAAGTGCTTCTGACTTGGCTCGTTGCTGTACTTTGGAGCTATGGGTTTGATAAGACTTTTTATCCCATTGCCAGTATAGCATCCAAAGCCAAGAAGTATCTGCATGGACAACCTGTTGTAAATCTTGATGTATACGGGGTACTTGATTCATAAAATTAAGCAACTCTCCATTTGTTAATAGTCCTTGAATATGGTCGAGTTCTTTTTGTAAGTTTGGAATACCTAATAGAGTTAGTGCTTCTAAAGATTGATTCATAACCATTTCTGCTTTTTCTTTATTACGTGGTAAACCTTCGCTAGTAAATGG
>JBGCFJ010000328.1:0-2053 GCA_045106885.1 Saprospiraceae bacterium | reverse complement strand
GTTTCGATGATTTTATATACAGTTTATAATTCTAAGCAAATGGATATGTCAGCTATGGGTGGTGGACAGCAACAGCAAATGATGATGTATATGCAGTATTTCATGCCGATTATGTTTTTGTTCTTCTTTAATAATTATGCGGCAGGATTGACGACTTATATGTTTACCTCAAATATGATGAATGTCTCTCAAATGATTTTCACTAAAAAGGTATTAATTAATAAAGATAAAATTGAGCAAGAACTGACTGCCAATAAAGCCAAACCCAAGAAAAAAGGTGGCTTTAGTGAACGACTAGCAGAAGCGATGAAAGAACAGCAAAAGATTCAAGCTCAGAAAGATGTTAAGAAAAAGAATCGTAAAAAATAATTGTTGATTTATTCAGCAAATAAAAGGTGGTAGGTCGTAAAACCCTATCACCTTTTTGTTTTTGTAGCTTTGTAGAATAAATGACTAGATGAATAAATGAGTAAATGACTAGATGAATAAATGAGTAAATGACTAGATGACTAGATGAATAAATGAGTAAATATTGTCGCTAATTTTGAGCTTTTGCAACTCATAATTTAATCATTTACTCATTTTCTAATCTACTCATTCAAACTGTGATTACTACTCAGGCTAGAAGCCTAAGCTACTTAGTAACTAAACTACCAGTATCAGGTATAAGTAATTAAAGTTAATAATATGGAACGCAAAGACTTAAATTTAGCGGTGTTGATTGATGGAGATAATATTCCCTCCGCTTATGTAAAAGAGATGATGGAAGAGATTGCAAAATACGGCAATCCAACCATCAAGAGAATTTATGGGGACTGGACAAAGCCACATTTGAATAAATGGAAAAAAATTTTGTTAGAAAATGCGATTACGCCAATACAATCTTATAGTTATACCGTTGGTAAAAATGCAACGGATTCGGCAATGATTATTGATGCGATGGATATTTTGTATGCGCAGAAGGTGACAGGTTTTTGCATTGTTTCTAGTGATAGTGATTTTACAAGATTAGCAACTCGACTTCGAGAAGCCGCTATGATGGTAATTGGCATTGGAGAAAAGAAAACACCCAATCCATTTATTGTCGCTTGTGATAAATTTATCTATTTAGAAATTCTGAAAAATCAAGTAGAAGCCGCACAGGCAGAAGAAGAGGAGGAAGAAGAAGAAGCGAAAAAATCTACGACTACAGGAAAAGGAACAACCAGAAAAACCATTACCAAACGGAAAAAGCCTAAGTATGAAAAAGTGACCCCAAAGGTCATTCGCTTAATTGCAACCTCTATTTCTGATGTAGCAGACGAAGATGGTTGGGCATTTTTAGGAGAAGTTGGTAATTTAGTACAGAAAAAACAACCCAATTTTGATGCTCGGATTTATGGCTTTGATAAGTTAACGCCATTGATTAATTCTACTGGGCGATTTGAAATAGAAAGACGAGAGAATCAACGTGGTCGATTTAAGTTGATTTATGTGCGGAAGAAGTTAAAAGGAAAAGATAAAAATCCTAAGGCAGGTGATATAGTAAAGAAGATATTGTAGCAAAGAACAGAGATTAGAGACCATTTCGTTAGTGAAATTGAGAGCGTAGAGATTTACCCGCTTCAAAAAACAGCATCTTTTCAAATTCAATAAAATGGTCTCTGTAAAGCGTCAGCTAATAAGCTGATATTTTTTAGAGGTCAGCAGTCAGACCGAAAATTGAAATTTTCTATCAGAAGTCAGATTAAATAGTAAGTTCTCAATCGGTAGCACAGACTTTAGTCTGTTCTGGATATAAGTCTTCAGACTTGTTAAAATTAGAGCAAATATCTTATGCTAACCTAAAGGTCAGCGTCCCAAACAGACTGAAGTCTGTGCTACCAGTTTCTTCATTGAGTACTTACATTAAATATAGGTAACCAACTGAATGTCAGAAATTTACATTTATTCAATCGCTATTTTCTAAACTTTTGTGGCTGGGATAAATTGATATAAACGACTGATAGCCAGTTTAAATAATACCATTTTAAGAGCTTTAAACGAATTATTAATTCTATTCTTTAAGAATTAC
>JBGCFJ010000327.1:0-5804 GCA_045106885.1 Saprospiraceae bacterium | reverse complement strand
CAAGAATTTGAATAGATAGTCAGATTTAAAATTGATACCTAGAAAGAAGTCAGATGTCAGACCGTTTATTACATAAACTGTCAGAAGTCAGATTTAAAACAGACAGGTCATTGATTGTCAGTATTTTACCCCTTCTGACAGAAAATGAAATTTTCGGTCTGACTTCTGGCCTCTAAAAAATATCAATTATTTAGCTGACGCGCTAATAAAGTATTGTTTCATCACTATAAAACAAGATAACCTACGCTTAATTTCATCTGCTAAGAAAACAACCTCCTATCACTGAATTGAATAAAAATTTATGCAGCTACTATTGAATCTTTTACTTATCAAAATTGTATATAGTAAAAATCTTATAGAAAGTGTAAATTTGCACTTTCTTTTAAAATAGCTTCTAATTAATTCAGATTAGGAGTTAATGGTTTTGTATTGTGATTTTGATAATGTCATTTATTGTTCTTCAATTCATAATACTTAAGTCCATTGAAAAAATTAATTAATCATTAATCATCAAGGAAAATGTATAGAACGCATAATTGTGGCGCATTAAGAATAGCCGATGTGGGCAAAGAAGTAACTTTAAGTGGTTGGGTCCAAACAGTAAGAGATAAAGGATTCATTATGTGGATTGATGTGCGAGACCGATATGGAATTACTCAATTAATGCTTTCAGAAGAAACCTCTTCTGCTGAGTTATTGGAAAAAGCTCGAACTTTAGGTAGAGAATTTGTCGTCAAAGTAGTAGGCGAAGTCATTGAACGATCGTCTAAAAGCGATAAGATTCCTACAGGAGAAATAGAAATAAAAGTAAAAAATTTAGACATTCTAAATGCTTCTAAAGTTCCTCCTTTTACCATTACGGAAGAAACGGATGGTGGCGATGATTTACGCATGAAGTATCGTTTCTTAGATTTAAGACGAAGTGCGGTTCAACGCAATATCATTTTCCGTAGTCAATTAGCCATTGCGACTAGACAATATCTAGCGGGTAATGATTTTATTGAAGTCGAAACACCTGTCTTAATCAAAAGTACGCCTGAAGGAGCTAGAGATTTTGTGGTCCCAAGTCGTATGAATGAAGGACAATTTTATGCACTGCCGCAATCTCCACAAACCTTTAAGCAATTATTAATGGTTTCTGGTTTTGATAAGTATTTCCAAATTGTCAAATGTTTTAGAGATGAAGATTTGCGAGCAGATAGACAACCTGAATTCACACAGATTGACTGCGAAATGTCTTTTGTCACGCAAGAACAGATTTTAAATACGTTTGAAGGCTTGACCAAGCATTTATTCAAAACGACCATGAACGTGGAATTGTCTGACTTTCCACGCATGCAATATGATGATGCGATGCGTATTTACGGTTCTGATAAGCCAGATTTGCGTTTCGATATGCCTTTTAGCGAATTGAACGATTTAGCGCAAGGTCATGGTTTTGGTGTATTTGATAATGCCGAATTGATTGTGGGTATTTGTGTTAAAGGAGAAGCGCCTAATTTTTCTAATAAAAATTTAAAAAAATTAGAAGAATGGATGAAGCGCCCGCAAATTGGTGCTAAAGGTTTGGTCAATGTGAAATTTAATGCAGATGGTTCTGTTAAATCTTCTGTTGGGAAATTTTATGATGAAACTGCTTTAAAAGCTTGGGGAGAAAGATTTGGCGCTGAAGCTGGCGATATGTTATTAATATTGTCTGGAGAAAAAGATAAAACTCGAAAACAGTTAAGTGAATTGCGTCTAGAGTTGGGTCGAAGATTAGAATTAATCAAACCAGGCGATTTCAAACCACTTTGGGTCGTCGATTTCCCGCTTTTAGAATGGGATGAAGAATCTGAGCGTTTCCATGCGATGCACCATCCATTTACATCGCCTAAAAAGGAAGAAATTCCAAATATGTTGAATGGTGACCATGAAACCATGAAAAATCTAAAAGCAGACGCTTATGATTTAGTTATTAATGGTTCCGAAATTGGTGGTGGGTCGATTAGAATTCACGATAGAGCCTTACAATCCAAGAATTTTGAATTATTAGGTTTCACACCAGAAGAAGCAGAAGCACAATTTGGTTTCTTATTGGGCGCTTTTGAATATGGTGCGCCACCACATGGCGGTATTGCTTTCGGCTTTGACCGATTATGCGCCGTTTTAAATGGCTCTTCTTCTATTCGAGATTATATTGCCTTCCCTAAAAACAATCAGGGTCGAGATATGATGATTGATGCGCCTTCGCCTATTTCTACCGAACAATTGGAGGAGTTGAGTATTGGGGTGGTTTTGTCAGAGGAAGCGTAATCCAGTTTGCAGTTTGCAGTTTGCAGTTTGCATAATTTAAAAAGCACTATTTGATTATAATAATCAAATAGTGCTTTTTTTTTGCAACAAAACTCCAATTTATTTTTCGAGAGACTGCCTAATGCCTACTTCAACTTCCGCCGATTATTAATATACCCTCGCCATTTATCCAAACAAGCCTGAAAATCTTCTGGTAATTCAGCTTCTAATAAAATTTCTTCGCCTGTAGTTGGATGTTCAAAACCGATTAAGCGAGCATGTAGCGCCTGTCGAGACAATAATTGAAACGCATTTTGGACAAACTGCTTATATTTATTATAAATCGTTCCTTTTAAAATTTTGTCCCCTCCATAACGAGCATCACTAAATAAGGGGTGGCCTAAATATTTCATGTGTACCCGAATCTGGTGCGTCCGCCCCGTCTCTAATCGACACTTCACTAAAGTCACATAATACATCCGTTCAATTACTTCATAATGTGTGATGGCTCGTTTGCCTTGATCTCTTTCTGGGTATACGGTGTATTGAATCCGTTTTTTTTCATGCCGACCAATAAATTCATCAATTGTTCCTGAATCCTCCTCTACATCTCCCCACACTAAAGCTACATATTCTCGTTTTACCGTATGGTCAAAAAATTGCTTTCCTAAATGAGTCATGGCTTCTGGCGTTTTTGCCACCACCATTAATCCAGATGTATCTTTATCTATTCGGTGTACAATACCAGGTCTATCTGTGAACTCTTCGTCTTTTAAGGGCAAGTCTTTTTTGATATAATGCAATAAAGCATTCACTAAAGTCCCCGAATAATTACCAATTCCAGGATGCACGACCATTCCTGCGGATTTATGCACTACTAATAAATCATCATCTTCATGCCGAATATCTAATGGAATGTCTTCTGGCGTGTATCGGTCTGCAAATCCGTCTGGTTTATTTAAAAATACCGTAATGACATCTAAAGGTCGTACTTTATAATTTGCCTTAATTTCTTTAGCATTGACCAATAACAAGCCCTGCTTAATCGCATTTTGTATTCTAGAACGAGATACTTTTTCCAAATGCTGCAATACAAATTTATCTATCCGAATGGGTGATTGATTTCTATCAACGTATAATTTTATCTGTTGCTGATTGCCTGCTAATTTTTCTTCTTTTTTCATACGGCTACAAATGCTTATTAGGTTTTTTAAAAATTTTCGCAAATTTACGACTTTATCTTCTAAGGAAGTGAGAAAGTTTATTTATTCTATTTCCCTAACCTGGCGAAGCCAGTACCATAGAGGTCAGAAGTCAGACCGTTATCTTCGATAACTGTCAGATGTCAGATTTGGCACTCGTCATAAGTCTGACATCTGACAGAAAATTTCAATTTTCGGTCTGACTTCTGACCTCTTGACTATCAATTCCTTAGAAGGAATTCTTGCCAAGTTTGCGCCGAAAATAAATTGTAAGAGAACTAAGTTGTTTTCGTGAAATTATTATTTTGTTTTTTTTATATGTATGTTTATGGTTAAATTCTTCAAAACCCTAATCTAACTTGAGTTAGCTCCGTAAAACATTTCTTTTCATCTATTTAACCATATCTTTTCTATAATGGTTTCTTGATGACATGTCTTCAATACCTATAAACAAAATAACTAGTGAAACAATTCATAAATCTTTAAAATTGTATTTATTCTGCAAAGGGCTTAGCGCATGGGGCAGAGACGTGTAAAACAGTAAATATCTGAATAATTTCAAAGTTTAGTAAAAAAAATAAGGTGGTCTTTAGATGGTCAGATTGAAAATTGATACCTAGAAAGAAGTGAGCAGTCAGACCGTTTATTACATAAACTGTCAGTAGTCAGATTGAATAAATGTAAATTACTGACATTCAGTTTTTTACCTATGCTTAATCTGACTTCTGACAGAAAATTTCAATTTTCGGTCTGACTTCTGACCTCTAAAAAACATCAGTTTATTAGTTGACGCTCTATTCTAGACTAAGTTATTCTTTTGCTGTCACTTAGGAAGGGAAAACCTTTCAAATACAAATAGATTTACCCTACGCCCAACGATCTTTACTGTAGAGAATAACATAATTTTTTGAGTTGCCACAACTAGCAACCTGTAACTAGAAAAACTAGTTATGAATTCAGCAACTAAAAACTATTTTTTGTAAATACATTTCTTATTCAACTACAAACAAAATTAACATGAAAAAAACAGCTATTAATGCATTTTTAGGCTATATGGGAGGTCTTTGGGGGGCACTGATTTTTGAACCCCTAGATGGAATTTCAGATGTATTATTAAGTGATTATGCCATTGGTGGTATTATCGTCGGTATTTTAAATGGTTTGCTTAATAAAGCACCAAAACTTATTCAAAAACTATTAATCAGTGTTGGAATTGGTTTAGCCGTATTTTTAGTTTTTGCTTTTCTCTCTAAGGCTTATGTCACTGATTTAACAGCGGGTGGCATTATCGGTTTATTAGTTGGTCTAGCTACGCACTTTTTTAATAAAAGAAAATCAAAAACGGTTTAGCAACTGTTTAAATTTAACTAAATTAAAACTACTTTATTTTTATTATGGCACGAAAAGGTATTTTTGATAAATTAAAAGAAATCGTCAACGATGTTCAGGCAGAAAACAAGCAGAATCCTAATGAGGAAACCGCTACTGAATCTTTATTTGAAAAGCTCTTAAAACAAGTAGAAACTGCTATTGACAACTCTAAGCATGCAGGTGCAAGTATCACCAAAGGAGAAGTTAATAGAAGAATCGAAGAAGTTCGGAAGGCTAATAAAGCAAATAAAGGTGAAAAAACTGCTTCTAAAAGTATTTTCGATAGATTAAAGGATAAAATTGGGCAAGAAATAGATAATAATCCATCACTGAAACCATCAAGCCCCTCTACTGACAGTTCTATCGTGGAGGGAGAGAATATCAGTATCTTTGACCAATGGAAAAGAGAAGAAGATAAGAAAAAACAAGACCAAGCAGAAACGGAAGCAGAGCAAATAAGAAAAGAAATTGAAGCCTCTAGACAACAAAGGGCACAGGCAGAAGCGAAAAAACAACGAGAAAGAGCATTAGAAGCGGAAAGGCAACGTCAAGAAGCGGAAGCGGCTAGAAAAAAAGCAGAAGCCGAAGCGGAAGCCTCAACAGATGTTTTTGAAAAGCTCAGAAGAGAAGCAGAAGTCAAAAAACAACGAGAAAAAGAGTTAGCTGCCGAGAAGCAACGTCAAGAAGCGGAAGCGGCTAGAAAAAAAGCGGAAGCCGAATCAACCAATATTTTTGACAAATTACATAAAGAGGCCGAAGAAAAGAAAAAAAGAGAAGCAGAAGCGGAAAAACTTCGCCAAGCAGAAGAAGCCGCTAGAAGAAAAGCACAGGAGGAAGCTAATATCTTTGAAAGACTAAGACTTGAAGCAGAAGAAAAGAAGAGAAAAGAAGCCGAAGAAGCAGCTAGAAAAAAAGCGCAAGAAGAAGCCAATATATTTGAAAAACTAAGACTTGAAG
>JBGCFJ010000326.1:0-11815 GCA_045106885.1 Saprospiraceae bacterium | reverse complement strand
TTAATCTTATTTTTTATATTTACGATAATTATATCCTAAATTTTGAACATATTAGACTCAAAGAATAGATATGGGACACCCAAAATCTCCACCATCTATCCTTACCTTTTTATAAACTATAATTAAATAAATCTTAAAATTTCAACGCATGAGAAATTTTTTACTAAGCCTGTTGTGCCTCTTGGTCACCTCAGCAAGCCTCATGGCACAATCCCGTATATCTGGTAATATTACCGATGAAGGCGGAGAAGCCCTCATTGGGGTCAATGTATTGGAGGCAGGTACTGCCAACGGTACGATTACTGATTTTGATGGTAATTATGAAATCACCATAAAAGATGGTGCTTCTCTTGAATTTTCTTACACAGGATATGAAAACCAAACAGTCGCTGTAGGGAATCAAACGACTATTGATATGGTCATGTCGGAAGGAGTTAATCTAGATGAAGTAGTCGTAACTGCTTTAGGTATTGAAAGAAAGAAAAGAGCATTGGCCTATTCTGTTACCGAGTTAGGTGGCGATGAAGTGGCTACGGCTAAAGAAATTAATGTTGGTAATTCACTAGCAGGTAAAGTAGCAGGGGTAAACGTAAGTAATCCTTCAACTGGTCCAGGTGGTTCTACTCGTATTGTAATTAGAGGAAATGGTAACATTGCTGGAAATAACCAACCGCTAATCGTTGTGGACGGAGTACCTATTAATAATGATAACTTAGGTTCTGCAGGAATGTGGGGTGGACAAGATTGGGGGGATGGGCTTTCTTCTTTAAACTCTGATGACATTGAAAACATCAGTATTCTAAAAGGAAATACTGCTTCGGCTTTATATGGTTATCGTGCAAGTAATGGTGTTATTTTAGTAACCACTAAAACAGGTAAAAAGGGACAAGGATTGCAGGTAGAATTTAATTCCAATTTTTTAGCAGAGACTTTTCAGGATAATTATGATTTCCAAACAGAATATGGCCATGGTAGAAATGGTGCTAAACCGACTACCCAAGAAGAAGCTTTTGCACAAGGTTTATATGCTTGGGGTGCAAAATTAGATGGAAGTAGTGTGATGCAATTTGATGGTCAATCTAGACCTTATTCTAATGTAGGTAGTAATTTAGATAGATTTTACCGTACAGGTTCTACATGGACTAATAACGTTTCCTTATCTGGGGGCGGAGAAAATGTAGGTTACCGTTTCTCAATGACCAATCTTGATAATCAAGGAATCATGCAGAATTCTGGCTTAGACCGAAATACTTTTTCCGCAAGTGTCAATGGTCAATCTGGTAAATGGCTTGGTAGTTTATCAGGAACTTACGTAAAAGAAAATACTAAGAACAGACCAGGCTTATCTGATTCTCCTGGTAATGCCAACTATACGGCTTGGTCCTTACCTTCTAGTATCAATATTAATGACCTAAAGGGGGATCCAAATAAATTAGGTGCTGACCCTGCAACTGGATTTGAATTACAATTTAATGATAACGTATTTGTTACCAATCCTTGGTGGGCAACTCATCAATTTGCAAGAAACAACGAGAAAGATAGATTGTATGGAAATGCCAGTTTAGGCTATGAATTTATTGAAGGCTTAGTTTTACGAGGAAAGGTCGGTATTGACCGATTTACAGAAAGACGAACAAGTTTAGAACCTTATGGTACGGCTTTTACCAATTTTGGCGCTATTAACGAAAGTAACCGAACGGTACAAGAAGTAAACTTAGAGGCAACTTTAAGATTTAATAGAGATATTACAGAAACAGTAGGATTAGATGTCATTGTTGGTGGTAATCAACAAAAGAACTTTGATGAGTCTTTAGGTGGCAGAGGTGCTAATTTCAACGTACCATTTTTACATTCTATCAAAAATGGAGCTAATCAATCCGTCAATTATGGATTTAGCCAATACCAAGTAAATTCCTTATTTGGACAGGCGGAAGTTTCTTTAATGAATTCTTTATACTTAACTGCTACTGTTAGACAAGATTGGTTCTCTCAATTGACAGACCCAAGTGGTAGAGATTCTGAAAATTCTATTCTTTATTCTTCTTTTGGGGTTGCTTATGACTTATCCGAAGGATTAGGAGATGCATTACCTGCCTTCTTTGATTTTGCAAAGGTTAGAGCTTCTTGGGCTGAAGTTGGTGGTGCTACAGACCCATATAAATTAGGATTAACGTATGGTATTAGAGGTGAAGGACACTTAGGAAATCCTTTAGGCTCCATTAACAATGGTTCTGTTCCTGCAAGTGCACTAGTGCCATCCACTAGTAGAGAGTTAGAATTTGGAGTTGATTTAAGAATGTATAAAGGAAGAGTTGGTTTAGATATCGCTTACTATAACAGAGAAACAGTAGATGGTATTTTATCTGCCTCTATTTCTAGTACTTCTGGTTATGGTTCCAAAACAGTTAACGTAGGAAAAATCTCTAATAAGGGCGTAGAAGTATTATTAAGCCTTAATCCAGTTAGAACATCTAATTTTAGATGGAATTTAGACATTAACTACGCTCGTAATAATAATAAGGTAGTTAGTTTATTGACACCAGAAGATGATGGAGAGGAAATTCGTTTAGAAGAATCTAGAACTAGAAATGCTTATGTACACTTAGTAGAAGGCTTACCTTATAGTCAAGTTATGGGTTTTGCTTATGTACGTGATGGAAGTGGTAATATTACTTTAGATGATAATGGTTTACCGCAACAAGGTGATTTAATGGCATTCGGAACGGGTGTACATCCAAATTCTTTGGGTATTAATAACAAATTTAATATTGGAGATGTAAGAGTTAGTTTCTTAATTGATATTAAGACAGGTGGAAAGATTTATAATGCGACCAATGCTTATGGTATGTTTAGAGGATTGCACAAAGCTACTTTAGAAGGTAGAGAGTCTGGAATTGGTGCTGTAGCAGCAGAAAACATTGAAGATTATTACCAAAGAATTGCTTTTGGAATATCTGAAGAGTTTATTGATGATGCTGATTTTGCAAAATTAAGAGAAGTTGTTATTGGATATGCCCTTCCAAAAAGGTTTTTAGAAAATGTACCAGTATCAGGAGTTACTTTATCATTTGCAGCTAGAAACTTGTTTGTATTGTGGAAAAAGACGGATAATATCGACCCAGAATCTACTTACACAAGTGGTAATGGTCAAGGTTTAGAAATGTTTGGTGTACCAGTTACTCGAACTTATGGCTTGAACTTGAATGTTAAATTTTAAAAACCAGTCATCAGTCATCAATCATTAGTCATTAGTTTGAGCACTATTGACCATTGACTATTGACCATTGACTTCAAATTATAAAATATGAAATTCTTTAAAAATAAAATTTTACTGCTGGTCATAGCGATGCTAGCTATGCACGCTTCTTGTGATGATGGATTTGTAGAACTTAATACCAATCCACAAGCAGCTATTAATATAGATCCTAATTTTCAAATGACCTGGGTACAATTGCGTACATCTGGTGGTCGGTATGAAAACTGGCGAGCGGGGTTAATTTATTCTTCGATGATGATTCAGCACATGTCTGCTTTATGTGGCTACTGGTCAGGAGATAAATATACTTATAATGGTGGCTATTCTTCTTCTTTGATTGATCGTGCATATAATGAACAAGTGAAAGATATGCAGGATTTAATCAACACTTTACAAAGTGGTGCAGCAGGTGACCAAACTATGCTAGGAATGGCAAGAATTTGGAGAGTTGTTATCTTCCATAGATTGACTGATTTGTATGGAGATGTACCTTATTTTGAAGCAGGAAAAGGCGCATTAGAAGGAATTGATTTTCCTGCCTACGATTCACAAGACGCAATTTATGCAGATATGTTGAAAGAGTTAGAAGAAGCTATTGCACAAATTGGAAGTGGTGGCTTTGGTGGTGCAGATTTAATCTACGGTGGCAATGCAGACCAATGGAAGCGATTCGGTAACTCTTTAATGTTAAGATTAGCAATGCGACTTTCTGAAGTAGATCCAGGTACTGCACAAGCTTGGGCATCAAAGGCAATTGCTGGTGGCGTCATGTCTAGCAACGCGGATGATGCATTTATCCAGCATACAAATGGTCCTGAAGGTGTTAACAGAAATGGCATAGGAGAAGTATTAGATAAATCTAATGGTTTTGGTGATGATTGTCCTCGGTTAAGTGCTACTTTAGTAGGAATGCTAGAAGCAACTAGTGACCCTAGATTAAATATCTTTGGTGCTCCTTCTGCAAATACAGGTGCGATAGCAGGTATGCCTAATGGTTTAGATGAAACAACTATTCAGGATAATGCATCTGGTACTTCCACGGATGATTTTAGTAGAATTAACCCAACTATTGTTTCTGTAGAGTCTCCAATGATGTTTATGACTTATGCAGAAACTGAACTTTTATTAGCCGAAGCTGCAATGAGAGGTTGGGGTGCATCAGATGCAGCTAGTCACTTTGAAGCTGGCATGAGAGCTGGTGTAAAAATGTGGGAACATTATGATGGAGGTCTAGCAGTAGATGAAGCAACGGTTGATGCTTTTGTAGCAGCAAATCCTTTTGATGCCGCTAATGGTATGCAGCAAATTGGTAATCAATATTGGTTGGCTACTTTCTTAAATGAGTACGAAGCTTACTCTAATTTCAGAAGAACAGGCTATCCTGATTTAACACCAGTTAATTATGCTGGAAATGTGACCAATGGTCAAATTCCATTACGCTTGGCAGGAAATCCTGGTGAAGGAAGTTTGAATCCTAATTTTGAAGCAGCTAAAAGCAATCAAGGTTTAGGTTCTGATTTTTCTAGTCACATGAGTGTCCCTGTTTGGTGGGATAAATAATGATTTAACTTTTAAGTTTCATAAGCGATTTTAATAAATTTGGATAGGTTTCTTTTTACAAGAAATTTATCCAATCTTTTAATGTTTGCTAATCTTCAGTAAGCAGTTGCTGAAGGTAATTAGAGTCTGTCCGTAAAGTCGATTTTGTTCCGCTCGTAACCACCAAATTTATTTGGTAGGTTCATAAATTACGGACAGTCAATATTTTGAATCAGCCAAATAAATTTGGCGATTACAGTAGACACGCAAAGCACAAGTTTACGAACAGACTCTAATTAATATAATTTTAGTTTCATACATCAGATATTCTTGATACAGGCAGGCTTTTTAGTCTGCCTGTTTTATTTACAGATTCAGCAATTTTCGTAGATTCTCCATAAGAAATAAAGATTCCCCCTTCACTGTTCGGACGAGAGAATGCGCTGGAGGATAGCGGACAATTTTAGAAAAAAAAACGATTTCATTTAAATTTTAACGAATACTCTATTATCTTGCAAGGATGAGAAAGCTTGTTTTTATTTTTTTAGGAAATTTAATTTGGGGCTTATTGCCAACTACCATAATCGCACAAGAGGAGAAGCTATTTACACTATTAACGCCTTCCCAATCTGGCATTTCCTTTTCCAATGATATTAAAGATTCTAAGGAACAAAATATTCTACTTTATGCCAATTTTTATGGTGGTGCGGGGGTAGGCGTAGGTGATTTTAATGGGGATGGACTACCTGACTTATACTTTGCAGGTAACTTAGTACCTGATAAATTATACTTAAACCAAGGAAATTTAAACTTTAAGGATGTAACCAATCAAGCTGGAATTCAAGACGATGGTGGCTGGTCAACTGGGGTAACTGTCGCTGACATCAATAACGACGGACATTTGGATATTTATGTGAGTAGGGAATTATACGACCATCAGCCTAATTTAAGAACTAATCTACTCTACATCAATAAAGGTGATGGTACTTTTACAGAATCAGCCAAAGCTTATGGCATTGCGGATGACCAAAGAACGCGCCATGCTACTTTTTTAGATTATGATAAAGACGGTTTTCTAGATTTGTTTTTATTGACGCAACCACCCAACCCAGGAAGTTATTCCGAATACTTCGGTACTAATTTATTGAAACGGGAATACCATTTGAAATTATTAAAAAATACCCAAAAAGGGACTTTTGTTGAAGTCAGCAAACATGCTAGAATTAAAACAACAGGTTTTCCTAATGGTGTGTCTGCCAGCGATGTCAATAATGATGGTTGGCCAGACCTATATGTAGCTAATGATTTTTACGCACCAGATTATTTATTTATTAATAATAGAGATGGCACTTTTTCTAATAAAATTTATACCGCTACTAATCACATTTCCTATTACAGTATGGGGGTAGATGTAGCAGATATTAATAACGATGGTCTATTGGATATTTTTGTAGTAGACATGGTGGCGGAGGATAATTTCCGACTAAAGTCCAATATGAGTGGCATGAACCCAAAAGCATTCCAGAATATTGTGGATAGAGGCGGGCATTATCAATATATGTATAATACCCTCCAATTGAATAATGGCAATGAAACTTTTAGTGATGTAGCTCAATTAACAGGCATGGCAGCAACCGATTGGAGTTGGTCAAATTTGATAGCCGATTTTGATAATGATGGTTTAAAAGATGTATATGTAACAAACGGTTTGCTCCGAGATATTCGAAATACGGATGCCGACAAAAAAGTAGGAGCGTACATTAACCAAACAGCACAACAATGGATTCAAGCAAATCCTAATGCTGGAGATGTTAGTCTTTGGGATATTTTAGATTTAGATAAAACACTTGATTTAATTCCATCTCAACCATTAGAAAATTATGCTTTTAAAAATAAAGGAAATCTTGACTTTGAGAAAATAACAACGGATTGGGGCTTGAATCAAGCTTCTTTTTCTAATGGTTCTGCTTATGCGGATTTAGACCTTGATGGTGACTTAGATATAGTGGTGAATAATATCAATGCGCCCGCTTTTGTTTATCAAAATAATGCAACCGAAAAAAAGAATAGTAATTTTTTAAGAGTCCAATTAGCAGATAGTAAAAATAAGCCAGTTTTTGGGACAAAAGTTAAGTTGTATGTAGGAGGAGAAATGCAATTACAAGAGACTACCAATGTAAGAGGCATTTATTCCACAAGTGAAAATGTCGTTCACTTTGGATTAGGGGCAAAAAATAGCGTAGATAGTTTGGTCATTATTTGGCCCAATCAACAAAAGAGCCTTCAACAAAATATTGCTGCCAACCAAACAGTTGTCGTAAATATGAGGGAGGCTACTACTCCACCTTCTATAAAAGTCGATAAAAAATCCAATACTTATTTTAACGATAATACCGAATCCTTTCCTATTGCTTTCACTCATCAAGAAAACGAGTTTGATGATTATGAAAAACAGGTCTTATTGCCGCATAAATTATCTCAATTTGGTCCAGCTTTGGCAAAAGGGGATATTAATGAAGATGGTTTAGAAGATATTTTCATAGGCGGTGCAATGGGGTTTAGCGCAGAATTACATGTACAAAAAGCAGATGGAAGTTTTGTTAAGCAGCAACCAACTTTTTGGCAACAAGAAAAAGACTTTGAGGATGTAGATGCTATTTTTACCGACTTCAACGGGGATGGATATGATGATTTATATGTCGTCAGTGGCGGCAATGCTTTTCCTGCTAATGATGCACTTTATAAAGATAGACTGTATTGGAATGATGGAAAAGGTAATTTTTCCAAAGGCAAAATTCAAAATAATACTGCCGATAGTGGTTCCAAAGTCAAAGCTGCAGATTATGACAACGATGGAGATATAGACCTTTTCATTGGTGGTCGTCATTTACCGCATCAATATCCAATGCCTGCCAGTAGTCAACTTTTAAGAAATGATAATGGACAATTGGTGAATGTGACGGATGAGATAGCTGAAGAACTAAACGACTTAGGTTTGGTAACGGATGCCGTTTGGAATGATTATGATTTAGATGGGGATTTAGATTTGACTATAGTTGGAGAGTGGATGCGGATTACCTTCTTTAAAAATGAGAATGGACAATTTATCAAACAGGAAATATCTGGCTTGGAAAACTCTTCGGGTTGGTGGTTTGGTTTGGAAAAAGGCGATTTTGATAAGGATGGTGATATAGATTTTATCGTAGGTAATCTTGGCTTAAATTATAAATACCAAACTTCTTTAGAAGAACCATTTGATATTTATTATGAAGACTTTGATGGGAATGGTCAATCTGACATTGTGTTAGGGTATTATAATGATAATAAACATTTTCCATTGCGAGGATTTTCTTGCTCTTCTTCCCAAATCCCTGAATTAAAAACAAAAATTAAAAAGTACGATATTTTTGCTTCTATGGAAATTGATGCTATTTATGGCAATCAAAATCTACAAAAATCACTACATTATAAAGCCCATACTTTTGCGTCCTCTTATGTCGAAAATTTGGGAAATGGTCAATTTAAATTAACCCCTTTACCCCAATTAGCTCAAACCTCCAATCTTAACGATTTTATAGTCTCCGATTTTAATAAAGATGGGCATTTAGACGTGCTTGGAATAGGTAATTTATTTGTATCAGAAATTGAAACGCCTCGAAATGATGCAGGAACGGGCACTTTATTATTAGGTGATGGGAAAGGAGAATTTTCTGTTATCTCTTCCAAAGAAAGCGGTATATGGGTTCGTAGTGATGCCAAAAAAATGATATGGTTTAAGCATAAAGGCAAACAACAAATTTTAGTGGCTAATAACGCAGATAGATTGCAATGTTTTACTATTCATTAAGTGAATAAGAGACGAGGAAAAAAATAACCTACCAGTCTGACGGATTCTTTTTACTTTTAAAGGCATTCAGCAACCCACCCGTTTCACGGTTCAGGAGCTTACACTCCTTCATGCAAGCGGTTCACAAAAGATAAAGATTCCCCGAATCTTCCTCTTTTGCTCATGTTAAAATTTTCCAACGTAAAAGGACTATGCTGGAAAGCATCCCGTCCGTTTCACGGTTCACAAACGGTGTTTGCTCATTTTGCTAAAAGAAAAAATAACCTCGTCATTTCTGGTACATTATTTATTGCCTCGTCCCTAATAAAAAATTATTAGTTGCTGTAAGTACATTTTTTTACTACTTACAGCGAGCCATAAATTATTATTACTAGCTGTAGGTAGTAAAAATATTCCAAAAGGAAAGCTTTACAAACTAAACGTATAACTATACTTAATCAACAACGAACTCTGATTAGACAAAGGCAATAATGGATTTTCTAAGCCTCGCTCCGCATTCAAATCTGAATTATAAACAATAAATAAATCATTCCCTTCTTTTGGATTATAGCGCAATCGAATATTCCCTAAATATAATTTATCTAAGCTATTATACTGTACAAAAGAAGAAATACTAAACTTGGTAGAGAACATCACTTGCGCTTTCAAACGACCAACATGGGCAATAAATGATTGGTTTCTGCTCGCAAAATTTACTTTATTCCACTCGTAAGTCGCACTTAAATTTAAGCTGGAATTGATGTTATAATTGGGCGCTAATTGAATCGTCGTTTTTTTACCATCATAAAAATCACCTGTTTGCACTTCTCCTGCCAGCTGATAAGGTTTACCAGTTGGGGTAGCGTATTCTACTTGATAACTTTGATAGAAATAATCGTCAATTGGAATCTCTACGATGTCTGCTAAGGAGAAAGCATCTGTTATATCGTCATATTGCAATCTAGTCCCAACTTCTAACACCGAGCCATTCCGCCAAACCCATTCATAACCAACGCCATAAAAAGCACTATTATAAGTATTATTGGTATTTTCCCAGTAGGAAACGCCTCTTACTGTTGGTCCATGTCGCAGCAAAGTAGATTGTACATCAGGAAACCAATTATAGCCCAACCGAGAACCAAATCGAACATAATTAGAGCGTTCTAAAAAACCAACTCTAGCATCAAAATCCTTGCCTAAGCGAGAAATACTTGTTCCATAAACAAAACCTCTTTGCGAACGTTTGCTGAGACTCAACCAGAAAACGGAAGGGTCTGCGGATAAGGTAGTTGTCTCTACATCACTTGAAAAAGATTGGGCAAATTTTGCAGATAAAAATTGGTTTTTGGCTATTCGAATATTTGTATCAAAACCATAGACCGTATTATTATTTCCATCTACATCAATATTATTGGTTAATAAAAAACCCGCATCTGAATTTTCATTAATGATTCGTCTTTTGACCCTAAAAACGGAATAATTATTACTCGCAAAAGCATCCGTACTCTTAGTCTGCATACTAATCAAACCAATGTCCCAGTTTCCTGTTCGCCCTGTTAATCTTGCGCCTCCTAAAATAGGAATCGCTTTACCATCTGAATCAATCCCAATTCTTCGACTATAAAATAGATTATTCCGAGAACCAACGGTAAAATCAAAAATTCCTGAACGTTCTTGAAAAAATAAGCGCTTTTCTGGAAAGAATAAAGAGAATCGAGTGAGGTTAACCTGCTGGTCATCGGCTTCTACTTGGGCAAAATCTGTATTTACTGTTAAGTCTAAAGTGAAGTTATTGCTAATCCCATATTTAACATCTAAACCAATATCTTTTACAAAAGTATTATCTGCTTCGTAAGCCGTTCCTGCTGTATTCAAATTTTGAACCGTACTCCTACCGCCTAAGACATAAGGCGTAATGTAAAAGGGCTTTTTTTGTTCTACATTTTCAAAAATGTAGGTCTTTGCTTGGGAAGGTCGCCAAGTACCCATTTCGCCCAAATCAGGGGAAATATCTGGGCTAATGTGCATTTCGTTTTTCCGAGCAATATAACGCCACATCGTAATGCCCATCGTCACTTTTCCATCTACCGTCTGAAATTGTAAACTACTGAATGGAATGCGCATTTCAGCAAACCAACCTTCTTCATTCACTACCGTTTTTACATCCCAGAAATTATTCCAACTGACATTCATCGGGTTTCGACCATTTCCATCATTCGAAATCGCCGCATCGAATCTAGACCCCGTTGGTGTGGTAAAAAAGCCTAGTGCATTTTGTTTGTCGTTATAACTATCTATCACCATTCCAAACCATTCGGTACTTGCATCTCCACCATCTCTTAGCTTATTATTTGCCATGATTTTATGTGCTTCACTATCATACATCGCTCCTGAAAGATAAATGTAATTGGCATCATAAGCCATTCTAATTTCGGTACGTTCAGAAGGTTTACCTTGATAATTAGGTGTTTGGACCGTCAATTGCACAGGTTCAATATTATCCCATTCTCCCGCTGAAAAAACACCATCAAAGGTAAAATTGGTAGAAATTTTTTGGACAGGAAACCCTTCTTCCCCATAACAAAAGGTGCTTAGAAAAAGTAAGGTTATTATTTGGATAGGTATAATTCGCTTCATTTTACAAAAATACAAAAAATACATATTTGGAGTACACACCTCTTAAACATAAAAATAAAATACGTCATCCTTTACCTTATGACCTTGGTCAGCCGTTGGTTAGCTATATTGAGAGTATTGTTAAGGAACATGAGGAAGCGAACTAATTAGCGTCTGTCCGTAAAGTCGATTTTGTTCCGCTCGTAACCACCAAATTTATTTGGTAGGTTCATAAATTACTGACAGTCAACATTTTGAATCAGCCAAATAAATTTGGCGATTACGTTAGACACGTAAAGTACAAGTTTACGGACAGACAAGGGAAAATCTATATTTTCCGACGCTTGGAGCAGCGAATATAGATTCGCTGTTGTCGAAAATGTCCAAGCTTAGACGGGTAGCCTTACGAATAAACCCGCACTTAAAAAAATCCGTTGCTAGTGTAGTGTCAAGGAAGAAATGACGGGTTAATTAGTTCAAACACTTGGAGGTCTGAGAGACACTCCAAGGTTTTTGCTACCTGACCTTGGAGCGTCTTCAAGACCTCCAAGTGTCTTTTCGCAAAAAAGATTACTCGA
>JBGCFJ010000325.1:0-2948 GCA_045106885.1 Saprospiraceae bacterium | reverse complement strand
CTGCACAACTTTCATTGTTAAATCCTGAAATGCCTAAATCTATGCTACAATCTGCTGGTGGCGGAGCGATGCCTGCTATAGTTACACAATCGCCAAAAGCAGAAGTATTCCCATCTGTACTTGTGCTTAAAGCAGTAACTTGTTCGCCGCCTTGGAGGGTAATGCCATTTAAAAAAGGTGCATCCATTCGCCAAACATTATTAACTACGGTTGCTCTTCCGATAAGCGTATTCCCCTGACAAGGTCCATCTGGGCAATTATTACTAGTCGTGTATATTTCAACGGTTGCTCCATTGTCCCCCGTACCATTAATAACCGAAACAGAAGCTGTATTGATAAGAGGCGCTGTTTGGGCATTATTCCCATCCGCACTTAATTCAATGCCACTGTTTTCATTACAATAAAAAGAATTGCCCAATATGCTATTATTGAAAGAACAAAAAAAAACGGCTACTCCAATTGGATTATAAGCAATAATATTTCCTTCGCCTGCACCTGTTCCTCCAATTAAATTATTACTATTATCATTTCTTTCTAGAATCACTCCACATAATTCATTGCCAATAGTTACAGTTTGTTCAAAATTAGTACCGATGATATTTCCTTGGATAATGGTGTTTTGTGCGCCGTTTTTCATGACAATGGCACAACCATTCCAACTTCTTTGGGCAGGGTCATCTTCAAAAATATCTTTTTCTGACCCACAATTATAGAGTACATTTCCTTTATTCGGTGCGCCGATAATATTAAAGTCTCCACCAGTAATATCTATCCCATCATCAGGGAAATTGCGAATTTCTAAACCGTAAATTTCACAATTATCTGCTCTGACCCAGATAGCATTATGCGGAAAACGCCAATCGTATCCGCTACCGTCTAAAACAATTAAAGGTTGGGAAATACCATTAGCACCGTACCCCGGTTGGGTAGTTGCATCAATAATTGTTCGACTATCTCGCAAAAAGGGTAATTCTGTACTGGTTGTTGAACCGACGTTAATTTGTTGTCTACCACCTCCATTAATATTAAATTGAATAGTATTTGGACCTGGCGTAGCGTTGGCACATTCAATCGCTGCTCGTAGCGATCCTTCTCCCGCATCCTTATTGGTCGTTACCCAAATAATGCCATTCGCATCCGAACAATTATTATTCTCTATATTAGCAGTTATACAATCGCTAAAAGTGGAAGTTCTATCATTATTGTCTAAAGCAATAGCGGTTATATTTTCACTATTAATTAAGTCTTGAGTAAAAGGTGCATTGAGTGTCCAAGTACCGTCATTTTGTACAATCGTTCTGCCAAGAAAAGTAGTACCTTGACAAGGTGAATTGGCACAGCCCTCGGCGATGTATAGTTCTATTTCATTGCTTATACTTCCCGTTCCTGCGATTTGGGTATTACTGGCTGTAGTAATAATTGGAGCCGCTTTATCATCGTTTCCACCACCTTCTAATTGAATGCCCATTTCGGTATTACAAGACATCTCATTTTCTGTAATTCTAATACCGAAAGCGTTGCGAATCCTTACCCCAATTTCATTACCTCTAATAATATTATTTTCAATCAAAGCAAAATCAGAACCATTTCTGGTGTAAATTCCAGCCCATTCGTTACCTAAATTGGGATTTTGATTATAATCTGTTCCTATAATATTATTGGTGATTTCTATATTGTCCGCATCAGAACTGACGACAATTCCTACGCCATTATAGGGACCATTATTGCCTGTATCTGGAAAGAAATCTTGAGCAATACCACAATTATAAATGACATTCCCTTTTTCTTCATCTCCAATAACGACATTATCAGCTCCAGATACATCAATGCCATCATCAGGGAAATTACGGATTTCTAAGCCATAAATTGCTGTCTCATTCCCATATATTTTAAGGGCATTAATTGGGGCTGTCCAAGTAGGAGTAGACCCATCTAAAATAATTCTGGGTTCAAAATTGCCATTGACACCATAGCCAGATTGAGTAGTAGCATCAATAATAGTGGCTGGATTGATTAAGTCAGGTAGTGGTTCGTTAGTGGTACTACCAACTAAAATGACGGCTCTGTCTGTGGTTGGAATATCAAAAATGATACGATTCGGTCCTTGAAAAATATTGGCGCAATTAATGGCATCTCTGAGCGTACCAACGCCCGAATCGTTGGCAGAATTTACAATAATGGTGCCATCAGCTTGACCACATTGACCAGATAAAGAAATAGAAAAAATAGGGATAAACAAGGTAAGAGTAGCTACTTGTTTCAAGTAGGTAAAAAAGTTCATAAGCCCTCGGTTTTTGGCGAAGCAGAATGTTTATAGTTGATTGCCTTAAAAACCTATATGTAATAGATTTTTAAGCATCAATTTTCTCCTTCTAATGTTCATGAAATTTATTGTGTAACGCTGTCTTAAATAGTAACAAAATATAAATAGAATATTTATTTTTTGTGGTTTCTAACACAATAACTCCAATATATTTTTGAGTTGGTTAAAAGATTACAAGCGGTTAACAAATAGGTGTTGATGGTAACTCTACGCTTATTTGGACTTAGAACTTATAATCTGTTGGATAGTAATTGGACGTTACACTTATGGCAAAGTTACAAATTTTTGAAATTTGTTATTTGTATAATATTGGCATTTAGGGATAAATAATAAATTAAATTTAATTATATTTGATTTTTATTTTAATAATTTATTGATAATCAAATAATTAAAATTTAATTAATAGTAATATTAGATTATAATAAATTTATTAAAAGCTAATTAATACCAATTGTAACGCTATATATCTTGTAGTTTTTGGGTATGAAATTTGAATAGAAAGAATTATCTCTACAACTACTCTAAATGACTATACGCTATGAAAATCGACTTAATCAAGAGCAAACCTAAATTACCTAAACAAAACCAGCCTACTTTAGTTTTTGTACATGGTGCTTGGCATGGT
>JBGCFJ010000324.1:0-6385 GCA_045106885.1 Saprospiraceae bacterium | reverse complement strand
TTAGCCAGTTAGACCAGTCAATTTTTCTTCTAAGGAATTCAAAAAATGCTTGCATAATGGATTATGGACGCATTTTTTGAGTTTCTTAGAAGGGAAAAAGGCGGTATAAATGGTTGATTATTTCTGCCACTTTGCCTTAATACTTCTTTCTCGCTCTATTGTAACTACTCAATATCCATAAATTTTGACCATTAATCAGTTGCTAAATCCTCAGCTTCCAAATTTTGAATGATATAATCTAAGGCATAATTAATTTGGGCTTTTCGTTGAGGCACATTCATAGCAATGCCTCTAGCTATATCATTTTGCAACCCATTATAATCTGCTAATCGGAGATACACAGTCGTCATGTGTGTTGAATCATCATCCAATTTTTCCATCAGTAATTCGTAAGCGGCTTTCGTTTTTCCAGTAACTTGGAGTTTGCGTAATTTTCTTTTAAATTCTTTCATTGGGATTTTTAAAATTGTACTAGTGCTTTCAGCTATCGAAGCTGTTACTTGTTTTAAAGCACCTACTTTATTAAGCTTATTTTCTGGAATTGGAGGTAAAGTTTTAGCATCTTTATCTATAAAATAATATTCTCCACCTTGATGGTTAGCATCTCTGACGGGTTCACAAGCAGGTGTTTGATGGGAGTTCGCCACAACCCCTTCTCGCATGTTAACCCATAATTCCGTCAAACTCAAATAAGCTTTAGGGTTGTGTTTTAATTGGGTCAGTAAACTTTTTGCAAAAGGACTATGATGCCCTGGTAAGCCATCAGGAACGACCTCAATTTGACCAGAAGTCATTACCCATCGAGATGGCATAGCATAATACCTTTTAAAAGTTATACGCTTATTTTTTTGTAGTAAAGTGCCAGAAAAACAAGCATCTGCAACGACTAAGACGTGATGAGCTTTTAGGTCAAATAACAAATCTCTAATTTCATCATTGTATAAATAGGTATACCGCTCTCCAGCAACGGCATCTACTGGTATCCAATATCCTCTATCATTGATTAATTCACCGTGTCCAGAAAAATAAATAATTAAATTATCTGCTTCGGTTATCGTATGCCTTAACTGGTCAAAAGTGTCAATAATAGCGCCTAAAGTCGCCGCTTCATCGTATAAAGTCAATACATTAATTACCCCATATTTTTCTTTTAATATCTTTTCAAATGCTTGTGCATCTCTAACCGCATTATTTAAAGTCTCAATACCATTACTATAAGTATCGATGCCAATACAAAGTAACTGCGTCTTTTTTGGCAAAGCCGTTTTTTGCTGATGTTCTTTTTTTGTGATAGCTCCTCTATTCTCGCTCATAATTTTTTAATATTGGGTGTTATTTATTCAGCAAAGGGCTTAGCGCAGAGGTGTCTAAATGAACAAGTGGTTGATAAATTTTCAGGGTTACAAGAGAAAATCTCTCAAAAACAAATAGATTTCCCCTTTGCCCTACGCCCAATACCTTTGCTGAATAGTACCTATTTGGTTTACTATTAACGCTGCTTTCGATACTTTAATTCCATCTTTCTATCCTCAATATACTCATCTTACCCTAAATTTTTCCGCTTCTTTTAATCAAAAAAGTAAAAATCGTGTTATGCTTCTATGAAATTGTTCCTTGCACTCCTATTGCTTTACTTTAATTCGAATAATATAATGGCGCAACCTACTATTTTAGAAAATTTTGATTCAAAAAATCAATTATCTTGGCGAATTATTAATGATGGTGTAATGGGCGGTATTTCTAGTAGTAAAATGGACCTACTCCCCAATGGAAAAGGTCAGTTTAGTGGCATGGTGTCTTTAGAAAACAATGGTGGTTTTGCCTCCACTCGTGGCATTCTATCCAACAAACCAACCAAACCTTTTACAAAGGTAAAAATTCGAGTGAAAGGGGATGGCAAAAAATATAGTTTTCGTATCCGAACAAGGGATAATTTTGCTGGTGTTTCTTATAAAATGGATTTTGTTACCAAGGATGCTGAATGGTCAGAAATTATCTTGCCACTTGCCGACTTCATCCCTACTTGGCGAGGACGTCAATTGCGGGATATTCCACCTATCAATTCACTGAACGTTCAACAAATTGGTTTTTTAATTTCTGATAAACAAGCGGGTACTTTTTCTTTATTAATTGATGAAATTGTGCTTCTTTAAACCAAACCTATCTTATTTTAGGTTGTTACTGCTTTCTATTAGTGCTTATTCAAGCACAAATTATTAAGCAAAACATTTCGGGAACTGAAATTTCCCTATACTTTTGACTATGTCTTCAACTATTTATGATTATGCGATTATTGGAGCGGGAGGTGCAGGATTGCACCTAGTTTTAGCTATGATAGAAGATAATTGGTTCGTCGACAAAAAAATATTAATTCTAGACAAGGCTGATAAAAAAACGAACGATAAAACTTGGTCTTTTTGGGAAAAAGGAAGTGGTAAATGGGATGCGATTCTCGAAAAAAGTTGGAAAAAAGGGAAATTTAATACGTCCAAAAAAAGTATTGACTTAGACCTTGCCCCCTATTTGTATAAAACTTTGCCAAGTATTAATTTTTATAAGCTTGCTAAACAAAAAATAGCAGCAGCCAATAATATAACGTGGATTCAAGATGAAATAAATACAGTTAGTAATCTCGAAAAACAAATCAAGATTACAGGAAAACAGGGAAATTATACAGCTTTACAAGTATTTGATAGCAGAATTGATAAGGGGTTCTTAGCAGCAAAAGATAGGCATTTCACCTTGCAGCAACATTTTAAAGGTTGGGAAATTGAAACAGAAAAACCTGTTTTTGATACGACTACTTTTGTCATGATGGATTATCAAATCAAATGGCAGGATAGCGCCAGCTTCACTTATGTTCTTCCCTTTTCTCCTACCAAAGCAATGGTTGAATTCACTTTATTTACCTCAGATTTGATTGAATATGATGCTTATGATATTTTACTCAAAAAATACATTCAAGATATTTTAAAAATTGACCAATACCATATTACCAAAGTAGAATACGGCATCATTCCCATGAGCGATTACCCTTTTCAAAAAGCCAATCAAAAAGGAGTTATGAAAATCGGCACCGCAGGAGCGCATGTTAAACCATCTTCGGGTTACGCTTTTAAAAACATGGAAAAGGTAGCTCAGAAAATAATTCTTAATCTAAAGAATAATCGTTCCCCTGCTCATAATATCCTAAGCAAAAAATTCTATTTCTACGATTCCCTTTACCTCGATGTATTAGTAAATCATAACGAATTAGGTGAGTCGATTTATACCGATATGTTCGACAAAAATTCAATTCAACAGATTTTTAAATTCTTAGATGAAGAGACTAGTTTGTGGGAAGATTTTAAAATTATTCTATCCTTTAAATTTAGCCCTTTCCTAAAAGCTTTATGGTATTATTTAACGGGTATGCGCATCAAATAATCATCACAAGTCATATACAAAGTGCTTTGGTCGGCATCTAAAGCACAATTAGAAGTAGCTTCTCCTGTTTTAATTTTACCTAAAACTTCTCCTGCTGGATTAAAAACCCAAACTCCTCCAGGGCCAGTCGCCCAAATATTTCCTTTCCTATCTACCTTCAGCCCATCAGGTAAGCCTTTTTCCTTATTTCCAGTTGCATCATGGAACAAGCGTTCGTTAGCAACTGTTCCATTTTCGTTCAAAGTAAAAGCAGTCCAAGTCGCTGCCTTAGGGTCGGAACAAGCAACATATAAAGTACGCTCATCAGGCGATAAGCCAATGCCATTAGGTCGAGTAATTTTAGCAGAAATTAAACTCAATTGCCCATCTTTGGAATACCGATAAACGCCTTGAAATGGAATTTCTTTGGCAGGGTCTTCTACGTTTCCTGCTAAGCCATAAGGTGGGTCTGTAAAATATAAATTGCCTTGACTATCATAAACGGCATCATTAGGACTATTGAATCTTTTCCCTTCATATTTATCAATAATTGTCTCAAATTGAGGTTGTGGATTGTCGATTGAAGTTGTCATTTTTGCCATTCTTCTATCACCATGTTGACAAAGGACTAAATTTCCAGCAGCGTCTAATATCAATCCATTAGAACCAGGTTCACCTGCTCTTTCTATTTTCCCAGTATAACCAGAAGGGGTTAAATAAAGACTTAATCCTTCTTTCTCCGACCATTTCATAATTCGATTAGGTGGAATATCTGAAAATAAGACATATTGCCCATCTTCTACCCAAAGTGGCCCTTCTGTCCAAGTAAACCCATCAGCTAAGACTTCTATTTTTGCATCTTTAGCAATTAAATCATTAATCGCTTCGCTTAGTCTTTCTACAGAACCTATTGTTTTCAAAGCTGCTTTTGCGATATTGGGTGCTTTGGTATTTTCTGTTTTAGTTGTACTTGGGGATTGGCAAGCAGCTAATACGAATATATAAAACAGCGTAAATAAATATTTCATAGTTTATCGTTTTAAAGTTGAAAATAAAAATCTTTCCTATTAATTAGAGTCTGTCCGTAAAGTCGATTTAGTTCCGTTCGTAACCACCAAATTTATTTGGTAGGTTCATAAATTACTGACAGTCAATATTTTGAATCAGCCAAATAAATTTGGCGATTACGTTAGACACGCAAAGCACAAGTTTACGGACAGGCTCTAATTAAACATTAGTTGCCAAATAACTTTTTCGCCATTTCCATAATCCAACACCTGACATCACAAAATAAACGACCATTAATCCAGCGTATACAGATAAGCCTTGTGAGAAATACAACCAAATAGAGGTTCCATTAACGATAATCCAATAGACCCATGAATAAAGGTATTTACGAGTTTGTAGATAACTAGCAATAAAACTAAAAATGGTGGTATTGGAATCTATAAATGATTTTTCTGCATCTGTATAAGTTTTCAAGAGATAACCTAGTAAGAAGGCTAAAACAAATCCAATGACTATCCACAAACCATGGAATTTCACGGGCAATTTACTAATAGTTAATGCTTTTTCAGTGGTATCATTTGACCATTTATACCAACCATAAATACTAAAGAAAATATAAGTAGTATACAAAAAAGCCTCAGAATATAATTTGACGTTGGCAAAAGAATAGATACTTAAAATAGCAGAGATAATTGCAAAAAACCAACACCAAATGTTTTCCCTCATCAACAAAAAAAGGTATACTAAAGAAGTAATGGTTGCTATAATTTCAATAACTAAATCTAGACTTATCATTATTCGTACTCAATTTAAATACCGTAAAATTAGGGTTAAAAAGTGTATTAACCCTTTTTTCTAGTTAATTTTGTCCCTCTTATAAAAAAGCTAAAATTACTAAGTAATGCGGATTGATTAATCGGGTAAAATTTAGAGCTAAGATTTTTTCGATAGTTTTTACTAAAAAATCAATGCATAACTTGTCCCGACACCTCGGAAGCACCGTTACGGATTTATTTTTTAGTGAAAAATAGCAGGAGGAAAGTCAATTCCGAACCGCATAGCAGATGGGATGGCTTAAGGCTGCTACAAAATTACCCGATTAATTGAGCTGCATTACTTACAAAAAGTTAAACTATACAATAATGGAAAAACTAGACGCATTAAATCAGGTTGCCGAATTTCACCGAACTTTCAAACATCCAATTGAACCAACACCAATTATTCCAGCAGCAAAACGGTGTAAATTGAGAGTGTCTTTAATTGCAGAGGAACTAAAGGAATTAGAAGAAGCGATTGCGGATAATGACTTGGTAGAGATTGCGGATGCTTTATGTGATATTCAATATGTTTTATCAGGCGCTATTTTAGAATTTGGAATGGGCGATAAGTTTAAAACCTTATTTGATGAAGTCCAGCGGTCTAATATGAGTAAAACCTGTAAATCAAGGGAAGAAGCTTTAGCTACAATGGCACATTATAAAAAAACGAAAGGAGTAGATAGCTATTTCAAAAAAGAAGGTGATGTCTTCTTAGTTTTTAGAACCTCTGATAATAAGACCTTGAAATCTATTAATTATTCTCCTGCTGATTTGAAAAGTATTTTAGATAAATAGTTTGTCATTCAAAAGATATTTCTAGCAAAAGGCTTAGCGCATAGGGCAGAGGTGTGTATAGTAGTAAATGGTTGAAAAATCTTAAGGATATCAATGGAAAATCTTTCAAATACAAATACCCCCCCTTTGCCCCAGGGGTGATTGGTTCTATTAATTTTCGAATCATGCTGGTGAGGACTTGCAGTCCGCAACCTATATTAGCTCGTCTCTAGCGAGTATTAGTACATAAAACGCTCGCCAGAGGCGAGCAGTATAGAGGTTGCGGACAAAATGTCCTCACCAGCAGTCTCCATTTTTTAGAACCAATCACCCCTGCCTTTGCCCTATGCCCAATACACTTTGCTAAATAATAAGGATAA
>JBGCFJ010000323.1:0-2730 GCA_045106885.1 Saprospiraceae bacterium | reverse complement strand
ATCATCGACATTATTGGTTCTTAATTTTGGTCTAGTTGCAGCCATTGTTTCAAACAAAATCCGACCATAATTCTTTTTTCTAAAATTGGGAGGAATGCCAAAAATGGGCAAAGACCCCGATTTATCAACAATACCAAATCCCGCAAATTGCTGGTCTTCATACAATTCAAAAAAGGTATACGCCGCAGGAATGGCTTTTACCCAATTCAATCCATTATTCCAACAAGGGACAAAATCAAAACAGGTTTCGTATAATTCCCAATTAGGTTGGGTTATTTGCTGTATCCTTAAATTGGATGGAATTGGCGTATTATTACAAATAATTTCTCCACCAAAACAATTGACGCCTCTTAGTTTTTTAAAGCCTAATCTTTCGTAGACCGCAATCGCTCTAGCATTTTCTTGAATCACTTCTAAGCTGTATTGTTCGATACCTTTCGCCTTAAATTGGGGAATTGCTACTTCGTACATTTTATCGACTAAGCGTCGGCCTCGATAGGCGGGAATAACGCCTGTTCCATCATTATGTGCGGTTAATTTACCGTAATGTTCATCTACGCCGATGAACATAAAGGCGACTATTTTATCGTCGTCAAAAACGCCAAAAGATAAGGATGGGTCAATTCGTGCGCCTTTCCAACGTAGTGTTAAATAATCGAAAGTCGCATGGATTGGCACAAAATAATTGGCGAAGGCTTCGTTGAAACAATCTACCATGGATTCGAAGTTGGTATTGACTAGGTTTTTTATTTGCATGATTCGGTTTTAGCTGTACTATGCAATACTATAAATAAAATAAAGGACAAACAAAAACAAGACGACTATTTTCATAGCCGCCTTGACAAAGTTATAAGTCGCTTTAAAATATTTTCAAATAAAGACGTAAACTCACCTTTAGCCAATCATTAATCATAGTCAATAACTGACCAATGACTTAATGACTAATGACTATCACTGTTTACTAAACTTCTTCATTATCAGCGTTGTTCCTTCCGCTTCTATACTCAATAAATACATACCAGTTGGTAAATGATTGACTGGGATAGACAAACGTTGGTTATCTCCTGTAGCTACAGGCGCTTCATGGACGACTTGTCCTAAATTATTATAAATTTTTAACCTCCCATTTGCTTGTTGATAATCGCTCAACTGTACTTGTAAATCGTGGCTAACAGGATTTGGATATAATGCCATCGTTGGCAATTCTGTTGGTAAAAAATTAAGTACTGGCGCAGTCGATGCATCTGGTAATACCTCTACTTCTACGTCATTATTAGACCGATTGGTACTCGTAGTGGTCATGGCACTTAATCTACCTGTTCGTGGTACTAGATTAATGGTATAATCCTCTACTTCGCCGTAAGTAAAATCTTGGCAATAGTCAGCAGGATTACCATATTTCATAGATACCCGCATTCTCGTTTGACCGATGGCGCAATTGTTTGGAATGTTAAATTTAATTTTTAACACTCTATAATCTCGGTAGGTAAATAATTCTTCCCCACTATCATCAAAGTCTCCATCTCGATTATAATCAATCCATACTCTCCAATTTACATAATATCTACTACTCGCATATCCTGGCGACAAAACAATGGATTGTTCTGAACCTGCTTCTAAATTGGTACTCAAATTAGAATAATCCCCATATCCACTATTTGTTCCAGTCGCATTATTAATACCACCTAAAACTACGTGTCGAATCCAGAAATAAGTGGTATTTTTCCCTGTAATATCACAGTAATCTTGCAGATTATCGCATGGATTAACCGTTACATTAAATTTACAAATTTCCTCATTGCCACAATTATCTTCAATATGGTAAGCTACTTCTGTTGTACCGACTGGGAATACGCTACCACTAGCTGGCCCTTCGCATTGTTGAATCGTTAAACAAGGAATTTCTAGAATGTATTCTAATAGATAATTTCCTGCAATATCATCCCATACGCCATTTGGAAATAAACGAGTCACATCTTGATTACCACCATAATTATCAGGTTGCCCAGGATACCAATTTGTATACGTTACAGGGTCATTATTGCACCATTTAAATGTACCTTCTTGTTCCCTATCACTCAAGCCGATATAGGCACTTTGGTCTTTTAAGAAAGCACTTAGCATTTGATTTTCTGCTGCGCTATTGATAACCGCTAAATGTCCCCCTTGGCTTTCACAAGTTGCCTTGGCTGTTGCCCAATTCGCTTTTTCTCTAGAACAGTAATATTGATGTCCATCAAGCGTGCCCATATAAACAAAGTCGGTTAAATCTAACCCTGGTTCTGGGCAACTATTGCAACAGCTAGTAGCAGTCGGTGGCGTCCAAGAATAAGTAGCGCCATTCTGACCCGCTTCACAAGCTAATATCACATCATCTTGGCAATCTACGGTTAAACCTCCTTCTGTAATCGTCACTGTAAAACTACAAGTTTGATTGGTACAACCATCTCCAATTTGATAAGTAATCATTGTTGTTCCTACTGGGAAAACACTACCACTCGTTGGGCCACTAGTTTGCACAACCGTTCCTCCGCAAGCTCCGCTGACAGTTGGCGCATTCCAAGTATGCGTATTGCCATTGTCACAACTTAACACTACATCCGATGGACAATTCGTCAATGTTGGGGCAGTTAAAGTAATCACTTGCGTACAAGTCTTTCTTACGCTTGGCTTATTGGTAAAATAAACCACCCATTCTCGTTGAATTGTTTTTGCACCACAACCATTATC
>JBGCFJ010000322.1:0-3382 GCA_045106885.1 Saprospiraceae bacterium | reverse complement strand
ACAGAATGCCCTTTTTCCACCAAAGCATTTAAGGCGTCCAATAACTTCCGAATATCGTGAAAATGCAAACCAGTTGTCGGTTCATCGAAGATAAAAAAGATGTGTTCTTTGCGATTTTGTTTGCCTAGGAAAGAGGCTAATTTGACTCGTTGGGCTTCACCGCCAGAAAGGGTACTAGAAGATTGTCCTAATTTGACGTAGCCTAAGCCAACATCAAATAAGGGTTTTATTTTGGTAATAATATCTTTCTTTTCTGCAAAGAAATCTAGGGCTTCTTCGATACTTAAATCTAGAATCTCAAAAATATTTTTACCATTATAATTCACTTCTAAAACTTCGGCTCGGAATTTTTTGCCTCGGCATTCTTCGCATTCTAAACGGACATCCGCTAAGAACTGCATTTCTACGACTTGTTCGCCTTCGCCTTTGCAAGTTTCGCAACGACCACCTTCTACATTAAAAGAAAAATGACCTGGTTTATAGCCTCGAATTAAGGAGAGTTGCTGACTCGACATCAATTTTCGAATCGAATCATAGGCTTTGACATAAGTGATTGGATTCGACCGAGAAGACCGTCCAATTGGACTTTGGCTAATCATCTCAATTTGTGTAATCACGCCTACATCGCCTTCCAAACTGTCATGTCGCCCCGGTGCAGTAGAATGGGGTAAATCTAATTGCTTTTTTAGAGCAGGGTATAAAATTTGCTTAACCAAAGTGGTTTTTCCAGAACCAGAAACCCCTGTTACAACGGTCAAGGTATTCAACGGAAAATCAACCGTTACATTTTTTAAATTATGCTGTTGCGCCCCTTTGAGGACTAGTTTATTATAAATTTTTCGTCGGTTAGCAGGCGTTGGAATCTGCATCCGATTACTCATATATTTTGCCGTCAAACTGTCTGCCGCTTCCTCATAAATATCTTCGTAAGGGCCTGCAAAAACGACATGTCCACCGTGAATGCCTGCTTCTGGTCCCATATCCACCAAATAATCGGCATTTTTAATCACATCTTCTTCGTGTTCTACAACAACTACGGTATTGCCTAAATCTCTTAGGTTTTTCAGGACTTCTACTAGTCGATTGGTATCTCTTGGATGCAAGCCTACACTTGGTTCATCCAAAATATACATAGAACTGGTGAGGTTGCTGCCTAGTGTTCTAGTGAGGTTAATCCGTTGAGTTTCGCCTCCACTTAGGGTGGAAGAAATACGATCTAAACTCAAATAATTTAAGCCAACATTCATCATGAAATTCAAGCGATTGGTGACTTCTAAAATCAATCGCTTGGCAATCGTTTCGTCGTATTCGTTGAGTTCTAATTGTTTGTAAAATTCTAATAAATCACTAATTGGAATATTGGTTAATTCCGTGATGTCTTTACCGCCAATTTTTACATAAGTGGCCTCTTTTCTCAATCTACCACCATCACAAGTTCGACAGACGGTTTTCCCTCGATAGCGCGCCAACATGACCCGATTCTGAATTTTATAGGTCTTTTCTTCTAGTTCTTCAAAATAGGCATTGATGCCAGAGAAATGTTTATTCCCTGTCCAAAGTAATTTGCGTTGTTTCTTTGTTAAATCTTGATATGCGGTATGCACAGGAAAATCAAATAAATGCGCTACATCTAAAAATTTATCTAACCAGAGTTTACTTTTTTCTCCTTTCCAACAGGCAATCGCTTGTTCATAAACAGATAAAGATGGTAGTGGGATTACTTTATTTTCATCAATCCCCATCGTCTTGCCATAGCCTTCACATTTCGGACAAGCACCAAATGGATTATTATAATTGAATAAATGTGGGGTAGGGTCTAAGAAAAGAATGCCGTCTAATTCAAAGCGATTATTAAAGGCAAGTTCTTCTTTACCCATAATTTGGACAATTGCCTCTCCTTCACTTTCGTAAAAACAAACTTGTACCGAATCCCCAATTCTTTTGATGTTTTCCTCATCGTCGTTTTTGACCACAAAACGGTCAATTAAAATTCGAATATCTGCATCGGCGTATTCTCCAACGGTCTTTTTAATATCCACTAAATCCCCTTCTAAAACATCTTCTACCCTCGTCAGTTTTTTATCAACATAAACTCTTGTATATCCTTTTTGTAATAATAAATTTAATTCTTGTTCCAGCAAACGGTCATCATATTTTTGCTGCAAAGGAATAAATAATTGCACCTTATCGCCTTCCTCAAACGATTGGATATAATCCGTCACATCAGAGACTTGATGTCGACGGACCAATTCACCCGACACAGGAGAATAGGTTCGCCCCACTCTAGCATATAATAAACGAAGATAATCGTAAATTTCTGTCAACGACCCAACGGTAGAACGAGCGTTCCGAGTCGTCGTTTTTTGCTCAATCGCAATGGCAGGACACACCCCTTTGATATAATCCACTTCAGGCTTCTTCATTCGCATTAAAAACTGCCGAGCGTAGGAAGATAAACTTTCTACATAGCGTCGTTGCCCTTCTGCAAATAAAGTATCCATGGTAATCGACGATTTTCCAGACCCAGAAACGCCCGTCACCACAACGAGCTGATTTTTAGGAATCCTTAAATCGACATTTTTTAAATTATTACCATTCGCCCCTTTGATAAATATCTCTGTGTGTTGCAATTTTCTCTTTTTTTATCAAATCATGGTGATTTCAAAAATCACCATGATTTAAAGATTTAAATCTAGATTAAATATCAAAATTAATTTCTACTTCCGCTGTTGTTGGATGTGCTTGACAAGTTAAAATATACCCATCTGCTACTTCATCATCATCTAGTGCAAAACAAGCATCCATTTCGACTGACCCTTTGGTTACTTTTGCCATACAAGTCGAACAAGCACCAGAAGTACAAGAATAAGGCGGGTCAAAATCATTATCCAATAAAGTATCTAGGATATTTTTGCTGCCATCCATTACTAGCTCAATACGTTTGCCTTCTAAGGTTGCAATTAATTTTGCGCCTGTTGTTGCCCCTTCTGCACTTGCTGCTTTTTCGTCGTCCGATTTTGGTGAAGCAAAATGCTCTCTATGAATTTTCTTTGGGTCAATGCCTTTATCGTTCAAAGCTTTCTCTACGATGTCCATCATTGGCGCAGGACCACAAAGGAAATATTCTGATTCTTTGGTGGTTGTGTTATTTTCGTCAATAAATTCATTGATGATTTTAGCATTGACAAACCCTGTTTTACCCATCCATTTTGGCTTGGATTTTTTAAACATACTACCAAAACCACTTGGTTTAAATAATTTTGGTTCGCTTAAAATATGTTCCATTTTAAACTGCCCTTCATACCTTTTTTCGATGGCCTCCAATTGGTCTTTGAACATGATGGTATCTTCATTCTGATTACCATATAGTAAGAAAGTCGAA
>JBGCFJ010000321.1:0-5028 GCA_045106885.1 Saprospiraceae bacterium | reverse complement strand
ACACAATTATTTTTCTTCTAAAAGCACTTAAAAAACCGCATATAGCCAAGCTACATAAGGGTTTGAATTAGAGATAGATATCTACTATGATACAGAAATGGGATGAATTTTGGTTTTTCGTTGAAAAAAGGAAAATCAATGATGGACTTGGTATTTAGTTGAATACCGAAGTAAAGTAATCCTATCATCGGCGAATGGATGCCATCAAGACCCCGTTTTAAAAAAGCTACTTGGTAATGTATTATACTTTCTTGTAAGATATTGTTATACAGATAATTGGGGTGTATATAATCATTTATTCACCTCAGATTATTGTCCTGTAATTGGAAAGACTAACACATGGAAAATTGAGTGAAAAAACTTCAACTTTAGAACACATGACCTAAACGACCTAACTGAAAGACAATTTGTTTTTCAAAGAACGAGCAGATTCATGATGATGTTATCAGAATATACATTGAAAAATATTACTATAAAACAGGAAAATTTTCAGACGCACTTAGGACTTAATCAACCTATTTAATACAAGACTATTCTTCAGATTAACACAATCTACTTTTATCCCATAATTTATTTTTGAAGCCATACACTTTCTACTGAGTCACGCACTTCGTAAGTAAAATGAGGCTTTTGAGGTTAATAAATTTTGATTTCTCAACTAAAAATCAAAATTTATTAACCCCATACCCCTTGTTTTAGCCACTTTCAGTGGCGTTTTAAAAAAGTGTATGGTTTCAAATAGTTTATTATACTAATTATGTTTAGTAAATAATAGACTTGTTACTCTTTGAGAAGTGCTTCTATGAAATTTGGATTTTCTTGATAGTTTGGCTTAAAAAATTAGTGCATAGCCCCGCTACGGACTCATTTTTTTAGTCAAAATAGCGAGAAAAGACATTTTCAGAGGAGTATTTATTAAAGGGTAACAAGTCTAATAAATTAATGCGAAAAAAACGGTACAATATTACAGCCTCTTTTCAATCAGATGTTTTAGTTTTAAAATACGAAAGTAAGCAAGGTGAAGAAATCTTAGTCAACTATAAAGACGTAAATGAAAAAATATTTTTGAAACTATTAGTGCCTGAAAAAATGGAGGTCATATTGCAAGAAGGGTAAATAAAATAGGAGTTATAAGTGATGATTGGTGGAGGGTAATAGTAGGGTCGATTCCTTATATTTTAGCTTAAATAATAACTTCAATTTCAATTTCAAATTTACTTAGTAGGTAATTTGAGATTGAAATTGAAGTTGAGCCTTTTTCTTAAAAAGGAGCTTGCCCTGCCTTTACCGCAGCTACTTCTTTTAAAATATCTTCTTCATACCATTTACTTAATTGACGACTTAAATCACCGTATTTTCCAGTACCTATGACTCTTCCGTCTACTTTTGTTACGGGCGTTAATCCGCCAAAAGTACCTGTAACAAAAGCTTCTTGTGCACCATAAAGGTCAAAAAGGGAGAAGTTCTTCTCAAAAACGGGAATGCCTTTTTCTTTACAAATTTTGATAATTGTACCTCTAGTGATACCATTCATACAGTATTGACCAGTAGAAGTCCACACTTCGCCATCTTTAATCATAAAAAAATTAGTCGCATTACAAGTTGATACAAAGCCGTGAATGTCCAACATTAATGCTTCGTCACAACCTGCCTCAATTGCTTGAACCAATGCCATTACTTCATGCAATTTACTGTGACAATTTAATCGAGGGTCTAAATAATCAGGAGAACCTCGTCGGATAGTGCTTGTAAAAAGAGTGACCCCGTTTTCTTTACTTTTAGGAGAAGCAGCTTTGTGTTCTGCGATGATGACTAAATTTGGACCACTGATGGTTAAACGTGGGTCTTGAGAAGGTGTCTTTTTAATGCCTCTAGTCACCATAAATCTACAATGGACGTTATCCTGCATTTCATTAGCATTTAATACCATCCAGATTTTTTCAACTAGTTCTGCTTTCGTCATTCCCAAATCCATGCCTACCGTCGCTGCACCTTGCCATAATCTATCTAAATGTTCTTTTAAATGAACTAGCACGCCATCATGTAATCGTAAGGCTTCCCATATTCCATCACCGACTAAGTAGCCGCTATCAAAGACAGAAATTTTGGCTTCGTTTCGAGGAAACAATTCCCCATTGACATAGATTTTTATATTTTCATTCCGCTTATCAGGTAGGGCATTATGTGTTCCGTGTACCATTTTTGATTGGTTTTATATTGATGATTGGTAATTCTTCAGCAAAGGGCCTAGCGCATGGGGCAGAGGCAGCTAGAGCAGTATAATAATTGAATGATTTTAAGGTTTAGGGACGAGGAAAATAATAACCTACCAGCCTGATGGATTCTTTTTCCTTTAATGCCTCCCATCCGCTGAGCGGTTCACAAAAGAGAAACATTCCCCGAGTCTTTCTCTTTTGCTCCTATTAAAATTTTTCAACGTAGCAACGGCTATGCTGAAAAAGCATTCCATTCGCAAGCGGTTCACAATCAGCGATTGTTCATCTTGCTAAAAGAAAAAATAACCTCATCACTTCTGGTAGGTTATTTATTGCCTCGTCCCTTACAAGGGAAAATCTTTCAAATACAAATAGGTCAACCCTTTGCTCTACGCCCAATGCTCTTTGCTGAATAATCACGATGATTGATTGAAAGGCAATGATACGGAAAAGATGGAATTATCTTAAAGATATGAGTACATTTATATACTAATAATATATCAAGCCATTACTCTTCCGGTAACCTCCCAAATCGTTCTTCCAAATCAATCCCATCCGCTCGAAGTTTCCCCAACCGCCAAAAATAAATCAAAGAAGCCAAGCCCATCACCATTAACCAAACGGGTGTAGAATGAAAATACCAAGCAGCAACATCTGCGTTCAAATCTTTCCAAACATGTATAATTAAAAAAGCAGACAAACAAAATACACCTAACCAAGCCAAGATAGTTCTTAAAGTAGGGCTTGTTAACACGCTGATATTAGCTGCAATCGTAGGATTTTTTTTAGGTAAATAAATCAAGGTTAAGCACATCAGTAAGAAATTAACCAACATACTCGTTACCATAATATCAATGCCCAAGAAAAAATCCCCTACAAAATGACTGCCTAAAATACCGATGGTTGCCATGATGCCACTTAGGAATAAAGCAATTTGAGGCGTCTGAGTAGTTGGATTAATTCGTGCGATTCTTTTAGGGAAGATGCCATCTGCTGCCCAAGCAAATAATAATCTGGAAACAGATAAAAGCATAGCTGGCAAGTCATTAATCAAAGCAATAGCAGCGCCTAAAATAATCGCCACGCCCCAACCTGGTGATAATAAATAACCAAATAAGCCTGGTGCGGAAATATTTTTTTCTAAAGCTTCAGTTGCAATGAATTGCCAAGGAATAGCATGATAAACAGCGGCTGTAAAAATGAAGTAAAAACCACCGACTGTTAATACTGCCAAAGCAATGGCACGAGGTAATAATTTGGCAGGATTTTTTGCCTCTCCACCTGCTTGTGCAATCGAATCAAAACCAATAAAGCTGGAAAATAAAACCGCTGCTGCGGCTAAAAAAGTACTAAAATCAAAAATAGCTATTTCTCCTGTAGCAATTGTTTTCCCTTCTTTGACAAGTAAAGCTGCTTCAAAATCAGCGTGATTAAAGCTAAATCCTGCAAAAATCACAATTGCGCCCAAGCCGAACATTAACAACATCAAAGGAATCAAAGTCCGTTCATAAAATTTTAAACCATGCATATTAATACCTACAAAAGTCCATAATAAAGCCAAAGCCAGACTGACTCTTGTCCAACCTCTATCGAGTAGGGTAGCGGTCGCTTCCCAATCTAATGCGGTAGCTATATCTCTAAAAAAGGGAATAATCATATAGCAAATCACCCCAATCACAATCGTTAAACCAAACCATTGGGCAAAACTTGCCACAAATCCCCAATAAGGATGCAAGCCTCAACTAGCAAAAATGTAACTCCCACCTGCTCTTGGCATGGCGGAGGACAAACTTGCGTAAGCAAAAGCTGCTAATAATGCGGGAATGGCTGCCAATAAAAAAGCAGGTAGTACATAAGGCCCGATACCAGGTACATTGCGCTGTATCATGATGGGCACGACATAGACGGATGCGCCTAACATGGAGCATATTCCTGTAGCTGCAAGACTTAATAGGCCTAATTTTCTGGAGAGATTGGGTTTGGTTGTTGGTTGGTTCATCGTTTTTGCCTAAAAGTAAGGTTTAAAATGGAAAATTTAATAATTTATCGTTTTCCAATTTGCTACACTTTTAGTGGTACTACTAAAATTGATACCCAAACCGACTATTTGTTTTTCTGTGGATTGATATTTCTCTGCATAGCCTTTTTCTTCAATTTGTTGGATGGCTGCATCGGCAGATTCATCTAACTTAAATTCCAATACATAAACGTGGGTATCTGTTTGTACCACCGCATCAATTCGACCATCAGAAGTATTTATTTCTGCTTCTATAAATTGTCCTAAATATTGAAAAACTAGAAAAACGACTGAATGATAATAGGCTTCTTTTTCTTTAATAAAAATATGGGAAGGAATGGACTTAAAAAGGCTATTGATAATGGTGATGATTCTGTTAGCGTCATTGGCTAAAAAGGCTTTGCGCAATTTTAAAACAATTGGAGTGGTTTGTGCATAAGAACCATGATTAAAACCAGCTACTAAATATTGTAGCATACTGTCTTTTACCTCTCGATTAGGATAATCTAAAGTAAATAAGCCAAAAGCATCTTCTATTGCTTTGATTGTTAAATAACCTGTCTGAAAAAGTAAAGAATAGGTGTCCATATTCTCAATATCAAAGCTATCAAAAGCAGCTTCTCCAACTTCCAATTTACCGATGTTATAAAGATTTCTTTGTTTTAAAAGATTGATTAAAAAAGTAGGCGTTCCCGTAGTAAACCAAAAATTCCGAAATTTTCCTGCCCCAAAGAAAGATAGAATAGAAAAAGGATTATAGACAAAATTTTCGCCGTCCCAACTATATCCGTTATA
>JBGCFJ010000320.1:0-26631 GCA_045106885.1 Saprospiraceae bacterium | reverse complement strand
CCCACACATTTAGGTGCTAAATAAGAGTGATGTCGAAAAGCTTCTCTGGCATGAATATTTGAAATATGTACTTCTATAACAGGTGTCGTTACTCCCCCAATTGCATCAGCGATTGCGATAGACGTATGGGTATATGCTCCTGCATTCATTACTATCCCATCGTAAGAAAAACCAACTTCGTGTATTTTGTCAATTAGTTTTCCCTCTGAATTATTTTGATAATAAGTTAACTCAACGTCAGGAAAACGTTTTTTCAAAATAGCAAAATAATCTTCAAAAGTTTGATGTCCATAAATTTCAGGCTCTCTTTTACCTAAAAGGTTCAAATTTGGTCCGTTGATAATTAAAATTTTCATTATATATTTTTTGATAACAAAAGCCTCTCAGAAAAAATATCTGAAAGGCTTCTGTTTAGCTTGTCTGTTGTAAGTACTGAATATACTGATGAATTTATTCGTCGGTATCTTGAGAACCTACATCCTGTTAATCCTGAAAAAATCTTGTCATCCTGTAACTAGTTTGCCATCTCAGACAAGAATTTAATGCGCATTAACTGTATTTCTTCGATAGTAATATCATCTTCTTTTAACTCTTTGAAAGCTTCTTCGGCAGAATCGGATTCTGCTTCCATAAAGTAGTCATAAATATCTTCTCTAGAGTATTCATCTACTTCGTCTTCAATATAATAATCAATATTTAATTTAGTTCCAGAAGTAACAATCGCATCTAATTCATGCATCATGTCTTCCATCGAAATATTATTAGAGTCAGCAATGTCGTCTAATGGAATTTTTCTATCAATTCCTTGGATGATGGCTACTTTAACTTTTGATTTTTTAGCTACAGATTTGACCACAAAATCACTAGGACGCTCTATTTCATTCAAGTCCACATATTCCTTAATCATGGCAATAAATGGCTTCGCATATCTTAAAGCTTTGCCGTGACTGACTCCAGAAATATGCTTCATATCCTCCATTGAAATAGGATATTGCGTTGCCATATCTTCTAAAGAAGGGTCTTGGAATATTACGAAAGGTGGAACATTTCGCTTCTTAGCTTCTTGCTTTCGCAAGTCTCTTAGCATTTTGATTAAGAGCGCATCCAAAACACCAGATTTTCCTGATGATTCTACCACATCAAATTCCGCAGAATCATAATTATGATTGATTGGAATCATCACCGATTTTGGATTTGCGATGAAATCTTTCCCCGCAGCTGTCATTTTTAAAATACCATAATTCTCAATTTCTTTAAGAATTAAATTATTCAAAATGGCGTGCCGAAAGACAGAATTCCAAAAAGTTACGTCCTTTTCTTTGCCTATACCAAATAATTCTTTTTTGTTAAATTTAAAATCTTGCATTTCTTTAGTTTCTTTGCCTTTGACAAAATCGACTAAAGTTTTGATTTTATAATTTTCTTGTAGCGCCAATACCGCCTTTAAGGCTTGGTTCATTTCTGCTTTGGCTTCCAATTTTTTCTTCGGATGTCGACAATTATCACACATGTCATTACACCTCGCATCATCGTATTCTTCTCCAAAATAATGTAATAAAAAACGTCTTCTACAAGAAGTCGTTTCCGCATAAGCCATTATTTCTTGCATCAATTGCGCACTCAATTCTCGTTCAGCAACAGGTTTATCTCGTAAGAATTTTTCTAAACGAAGAATATCTTTATAAGAATAAAAAGCTAAACAATCTCCTTGTAATCCATCTCTACCTGCTCGACCCGTTTCTTGGTAATAATTTTCTATACTTTTAGGAATATCATAATGAATAACAAACCGAACATCTGGTTTGTCAATTCCCATCCCAAAGGCAATTGTTGCGACAATCACATCAATTTCCTCCATCAAAAAATCATCCTGTGTTTTACTTCTAGTCTTGGCATCTAAACCTGCATGATAAGGGGCTGCTTTGATGTCATTAACATTTAAAATCTTAGCGATTTCTTCAGTAGATTTCCTAGATTGTACATAGATAATTCCAGATTTGTCCGCTTGGCCTTTTACATATTGGACAATGCTCTTGAAGGTTGCCTCTTTTTTTCCTTTAGGGCGAACTTCATAATACAGATTATCTCTATTAAAAGAAGAAATGAAAATATTCTCATTCTTCATATTCAAGTTCTTCACAATGTCCGACTGTACCTTTGGGGTAGCAGTAGCGGTCAAAGCAATAACAGGAATTTCTCTATTTATCTCATTAATCATTTGCCGAATTCGGCGATATTCTGGTCGGAAGTCATGTCCCCATTCTGAAATACAATGCGCCTCATCAACAGCTACAAAAGATAAACTTACTTCTTTGAAAAAAGCGATATTTTCTTCTTTAGTCAACGTTTCAGGTGCAACATATAATAACTTCGTATAGCCATTTTCGATGTCTTGCTTGACTTGTTTGATTTGTATGCGAGAAAGGGAGGAATTGAGAAAATGTGCTACGTTATCATTTTGACTATAGCCTCTAATGGAATCTACTTGATTTTTCATCAAGGCAATCAAAGGAGAGATAATGATTGCAGTTCCTTGCATTAATAATGCAGGTAACTGATAGCAAAGTGATTTTCCACCACCTGTTGGCATGATCACAAAAGTGTCAATGCCATCTAATACGCTTTGAATAATTTCTTCTTGGTTGCCTTTGAATTTGTCAAAGCCAAACTGAGCTTGTAATGCTTCGTGAAGGTCAATTTTCGTTTCTACCATTCTTGTGTTTCTTGCTCTAAAATTAAATATGCTTTTTAAATAAAGCTGGGGAATTAGCCAATAAAGCTAGTCAATATTGACACACCTAATTTAAGATCCGTTTTTTTTATCTGACGAAAGTTAATAAAATTTTGTGTAAGTTTTCTGATTCCCTTCTTAATTTGATAGTGCTACCTTTGTAAGCCTATGTCTAAGTAAACCCCATAAGAAACATTGGGTTTATAAAATAGTGTAGCCTTACATTTAAAACACTACCCTTAATTTTTAGAGTTTAGAGTTTAGTCATAGGGTGAAGTCCATATTATTAGACTTCGTTTATTTTGTGTTTTCTGTCATTTAGTATAAATAACTTACTCTATTGTAAATTATTTATTGAATTGGTTAGATTTTAGGGTAGATACTGCATATTATTGGAAGGCAAAACCTTCCTTTTTTGCTGCATACAAAAATAAAGAAAAAAAATGGACTTTTTTTGAATTAATGCTTATTAAAATCGACTTATTTTGGACTTTTTGTGGAGAAATTTATCATAATCTACTTTTTTATTGAAATTGGTAGGATGTGATAGAGGTATTGCTATCTTTTATTTTAGTAGCAAACGGTTATTTCATTCTTACGACATAGAAAATGATATTGGGCAAATGTTATAGCTCGATTGTTTTCCACTCGTCTATACTTTTACTTGTACTACTAAAATTAATCCCTAGGCCGACTATTGGTTTGTCTAAGGATTGATATTTTGCTGCGTAGTCCTTTGTTTGAATTTGTTGCAAAGCTAGGTCAGCAGATTCGTCCAATTTAAATTCTAAAATATAAATGTAAGTACCTACTATTAAATAATCGTCACTTTTGATTTAGGCTATTTTTTCACTAGACGAGGCAAAAAATCTTTGCATAGCCCCGCTACGGAAATATTTTTTAACGAAGTATAGTGGAAAAAGAGCCCATCATAAAGTGTTGAGTATTTGGTTGTAGGTACTTATGTGTCGGTTTGCACGACGGCATCTTATTAAACAAAGATGCTTTTTTATGAGCGCAATAAAAAAAAGCTACCCCAAATAATTCAGGATAGCTTTTTTAGTATATCATAAAAAGTGTAAAAACTACACTGCTGGATTTTCTTCTACTACAACTCCGTTGGCGCTAGGCGCTTCTCCTTCACTTCCTGGACGCGGTCCAACTAATCGCTCGACATCAGATTTTAATAGCACCTCTTTTGTTAATAATTGTTGTGCTAATAATTCCAACTCATGCCGTCTATCTCTTAATAAAGCTTTAGCTCTGTCATATTGAGAATCAATTAATTTCCGAACTTCTTCATCAATCAAATTGGCAGTATCGTCAGAATAAGGCTTATTAAATTGGTCTTGTTGCATACCGTGGAAAGAGACATTTCCTACCTTTTCATTCATCCCAAAAACGGCAATCATGCTATAAGCCATTTTTGTCACTTGGTCTAAGTCACTTTGCGCACCTGTGGAAATTTTATCAAAAACGACGGATTCCGCTGCTCGACCACCCAAGGTCATACACATTCTATCCAATAAAGCTTCCGTTCGAGTAATGTATTCTTCTTTTGGTAAATATTGAGCGTAGCCTAAAGTCCCGACTCCTCTTGGTACAATCGTTACTTTGACCAACGGAGAAGCATGTTCTAAGAACCAACCACATATCGCATGACCTGCTTCGTGATAAGCGATAATATTTTTCTCTTTAGGAGAAATTAATTTATTCTTCTTTTCAAGACCTCCAATTACTCTATCTAAAGCATAATTAAAATCATCTAAATCAACTGCTTTCTTATTTCGTCTGGCTGCTACTAAGGCTGCTTCGTTACAAATATTGGCAATATCTGCTCCAGCAAAACCTGGCGTCATTTCTGCTAAGACAGTCGGTATAATATCGGTACCTGTTTTAATTTTCTTTAAGTGTACTCTAAAGATAGCTTCTCTACCCTTTAAGTCTGGTCGGTCAATACCAATCTGACGATCAAAACGACCTGGTCGCATCAAGGCACTATCTAGTACATCATGTCGGTTAGTAGCTGCCATTAGGATAACGCCTTTATCGGTGCTAAAACCGTCCATTTCTACCAATAATTGATTTAAGGTATTCTCTCGTTCGTCATTCCCCCCCTGCATAGCGCCTCTTCCTCTTGCACGACCAATTGCATCAATTTCATCAATAAAAACAATACAAGGTGCTTTTTCTCTTGCTTGCTTAAATAAATCTCTTACTCTAGACGCACCAACACCCACAAACATTTCAACAAAATCAGAACCTGAAATAGAAAAGAAAGGAACACCTGCTTCTCCTGCTACTGCTTTTGCTAATAATGTTTTACCTGTTCCCGGAGGGCCAATTAACAAGACTCCTTTAGGAATCTTTCCACCTAAGGCGGTATATTTTTTAGGATTTTGTAAAAAATCCACGACTTCCATCACCTCTACTTTCGCTTCATCTAAACCTGCTACATCTTGAAACGTAACATTTACTTTGGCATTCTGGTCAAATAAAGTAGCTTTAGATTTTCCAATATTGAAGATTTGAGAACCTGGTCCACCTGCACCACCACCAACTCTTCTCATAATAAAAATCCATAACGCCACAATGATTAAAATAGGGAAGACCCATCCTAATAAAGGCGTTAACCAATCTTTTTGCTCTTCGTAATAAATTTGGAATCGTTCGTCGGCAGGTAAAGATTGTTTTAATTCATCTAAATCTGTCTTAAATGCTTCGGGAATACCAATATTGAAGATGTAATGTGGACGAACCCCCAATTTACTTTGAGAAGCATCGTCGTATTTACCAGAAGCTAATCTATCTGTTCTAAGATGCACATAGGCATACTTTAAATTAACCACTTCTACTTTTTCAACAGCCCCATCTTTTGCCATGTCTTGAAATCTATCCCAACTAATTTGAGGATTACTAGTATTCGAGACATTAAAGAGCTGTAGCGCAATTAGAAAAAGCGCAATGATACCATAAATCCAATAGGAATTGAATTTTGGCCCAGTTGGCTTATCCATATTATTTTCTGGCTTGTTTCTTTCTTCCATTATCTGTTATTATGAAAACTATCGCATGAATTAAAAAGTAGGACTTGATACTACCTTTAGATTCATCGTTTATACATTCATCTACTATAACCTGCTAAGATGAATATTAGATTAGTGTTTTTTACATAAAATCGACCAGTCTCTTAAAACTATCGTCTTAGAGACTAGCATACTCGGTAAAATCCGCATCACTCCAAAGATTTTCTAAATCGTAGAAGGCTCTTTTTTCTGGATGAAAGACATGTACCACCACATTGAAATAATCCATTAATGCCCAAAGTCCGTCTTGTACGCCTTCTGCATGGGATGGTAAAATTCCTATTTCTTCTTTTACTCGCTTTCGAATATTACCAGCTATAGATTTTACTTGGGTATTTGATTCTCCTTCACAAATAATGAAAAAATCAGTTGGTGTGGCATCTAAACTGCGTAAATCGAGCTTTATAATCTTTTTTCCTTTGATATCTTGAATACTTTCTATGATTAAATCATTGAAAGCGTCTATAGATGCTATTTCGTTAGTTAATTGCTGTTGATTCAAATTTTACCTCAAAAATTTATTAAGTAATTAAAAAAATAGTCCCTTTTTCAAACTAGAAAGTTAGAAATATTTTTTTAAAATTACTAAGATGAATAAAAATGGGAAATGCAAATATCAATTGGTAAAAATACGAAATTTTTAAACGACCTTACACCATATTTCCCCTTAGCACTATTTTATTTCAAATTATTTCACTTTTACAACTAAATCTGCCTTAAAATGTTAGGTTTTTTTTACCTTAAATTAGTTTAAAATACTTCTATAACCAATAAAGTAGCTGCTTGTTGTCTACTGAATGTAATAAAACAGTCTAATTTGATTAAATCCATTAACACCTTATTTGTAGGAAAGGTTCTACATGAATTTGAAGCATTGGCTTCAACCAATCAATTTGCTACAAAATTATTGAAGGAATCTGCCCCTGCGGAAGGAACAGTTATTATTACACATGACCAGTATGCGGGGAAAGGACAGGCTAATAATAAATGGGAAAGTGCGCCTCATCAAAACCTCACCTTTACCACTATTTTATACCCTAAATTTTTACCAGCAAGAAAGCAATTTTTACTGAACCAAGTCATCTCTTTAAGTGTTTTTGACACTTTACGGAAATATATTGAGAAAGGTTTAGCTATCAAATGGCCAAATGATATTTATGTTTTTGATAAAAAAATAACAGGTATTTTAATCCAAAATAGCCTGCAAGGCAGCACTTTACAATCAACCATTATTGGTATTGGACTAAATGTAAATCAAAAACAATTTATTAGTGATGCCCCTAATCCAACTTCAATGGCGCTAGAGACAGGCAAAACTTTGGATTTAGAAATGGTGTTTACTACTTTTTGTCAACAATTAGAGCAAAATTACCTTCAATTGAAAGCTAATCAAATTGAGACGATTCAAGCACGTTACTTAAGCCACTTATTTCGATTTAAGGAATCGGCTTTTTATCGAAGATTAGATGGCACTATTTTTAAAGGACAAATTAAAGGGGTAACGGATATTGGTAAGTTGATTATTCAAACGGTGAATGGGGAAGAGACATTTGCTTTTAAGGAAGTGAAATATATTTTATAATGTTAATAAGAAACAATAATTTTTTTGCCCCTTATTATATTTTTATAAAAAAAGGGAACAAACTAAAGGAGAGAGAATTTTTTGAAAGATTAGAATTATTCGATTATAATTTAACTTCGGATGATTGGAAAAGCGACGATAAAATTTTACTTGATGGAAAAAAAAGATACTTATTCCTAACTGAAAGTGAAAATTGGACACATTTAATGGATGATTGGATGTATACTCTTTGGCATGACACAAATTTTAAAAGCAATGTGACTAAACTTAGTAAGTATTTTGATATTTATTGTTGTTCTGTTGGCGATGTAGATGAGTCTTTTGATTTTAAATATTTTGAAAGCGGAAGATTAAAAAGAGAATATATTGTTGAAGACCCTAAATTTAGAGGGGGAGAGATTACCAAGAATTTTGGGATTCCTTTTATAGGAGAAGAAATTGCTTTAAATAAAAAAGAACCCCTAGATAAAGTACTTTCAATAGCCAAATTAGTCGGTATAAATATTGAACATCAATTAGATAAAATAAAATGTTATGCTAGACTGGAAAGAGAATCGGAAGCATTTTTCTTTAACAAAAATGAATATTAAAATCATATGAACGTAAATATAGTAACCATAGGCGACGAAATCCTAATAGGTCAAATTATTGATACCAACTCCGCTTGGATGGGGCAACAGCTTAACTTAGTTGGAGCAAAAGTTTCAGCTATTCATTCGGTGAGTGATACTAAAGAAGGGATTATCAATGCCCTAGAAATAGGCTTAAAACAAGCAGATGTTGTTTTATTAACAGGTGGTTTAGGACCAACAAAAGACGATATTACTAAAAAGACGATTGCAGACTATTTTGGTACAACTATGGTCTTTCACGAACCCACTTGGGAACGCATTCAAGGAATGTTCCGTCGATGGGGACGAAGTACAACCCCTGCTCATAAAGAACAATGTTTTATGCCTGCCAATGCGCAAATTTTGTTTAATAAAGCAGGGACTGCTCCAGGGATGTGGTTTGAAATAGATGGAAAAATCGTAGTGTCTATGCCAGGCGTACCTTACGAGATGAAGTATTTAATGGAATATGAAGTGATTCCAAAACTAGTGGATCATTTCCCTGGCAAACCAATTGCGCATCGAACGATACGAACAGTAGGAGAAGGGGAATCTAGGATTGCGGCAAGATTGGAAACGATAGAAAGTAGTTTACCTGATTTTGTAAAGTTGGCTTATTTACCAAACTTAGGAAATGTCAGACTTCGTTTATCCGCTATTGCTGAAAATGGCGAAGATATCGAAACTATTTTAGCTGAAAAGGTGGCAGCAATAGAAGCTGAGATTCCTGAATTAATTTATGGCTATGATACTCAAACTTTAGAAGCGGCAGTCGGTCAATTATTATTAGAACGAGGCTTGACTTTATCCACGGCTGAAAGTTGTACAGGGGGACTTTTAGCACATACGATTACTAAAATACCAGGTTGTTCGGCTTATTATAAAGGAAGTGTTGTTGCCTATGCTTACGAAGCAAAAACCAAAGAATTGGGAGTGAAACAAGAAACTTTGGTACAATTTGGTGCGGTAAGTGAAGAAACGGTAAAGGAAATGGTTACAGGGGTTTTGAGCGCCATGAATACTGATATTGGCATTGCTATTTCAGGAATTGCAGGACCAGGAGGTGGAACACCAGATAAACCAGTTGGGACAATTTGGTTAGCTGTTGGAAATAAGGATTATACGGTAACTAGAAAACTACAAATTGGAAAAGATAGATTGCGGAATATTCAATACACAACTATTCAGGGTTTAAATATGATTCGCCAATTTGTGAATAAATATTATCGGGTAAAAGTTACATTGGATTAGCCCTTTTTAAATACTAATTTTGCAAAATATTTTTATTCCTATGAGTATAGGGCGTTGAATATAAAGCGAAGGAGAGATTCATTTATTTTTGAAAGAGTTTCCCTTATAAACCTTATTGTTTTTCAACCATTTGCTGCTTTATATACCTCCGCCCGATGCTCTAAGCCCTTTGCTAAAGAAATACAGATTTTATAAGAAATTAGGTCAAGTTAGTCTAAGAAACTAGACCTCTACAATATCAAATAACATGGCTCAAGTAGAATTAGTTATGCCCAAAATGGGTGAAAGTATCATGGAGGCGACCATTATTAAATGGGTGAAAAATGTTGGGGATACTATAGAAATGGATGAGACTATTTTAGAGATTGCAACGGATAAAGTAGATTCTGAAGTACCTTCTCCAGTTGGTGGTACGGTTGCCAAAATACTTTTTAAGGAAGAAGAAACAGTAGCTGTTGGTCAAGTAATTGCTTTGATTGCTACTGAGGGGGAAGAATTAATGCCTGAAGCTGCTGTGCCTGGCACCAAAACAAATGGACAACATTCCGATGAAGAAGAAATCGCTACGGTAGCAGAGGTTTTAGCCAATAGTATCACTACAGAAATAGAAAAAATTGCTCGACCAATAACAACTAGCGATAAATTTTATTCTCCTTTGGTTAGAAATATTGCACAGAAAGAAAATATTTCTTTGGAAGAATTAGACCAAATTTCGGGTACAGGATTGCATGATAGAGTGACTAAAAAAGATATTTTAAAATATATCGAAACTAGAAGTAAGCAAACAATTACTGCAATTTCTCCGCCAACCATAACTTCACCAACAGTTATTCCTACGCCTAAAAATAAACCTTCTGTTGTCCGTTCCTCTGTTTCAGGAGCGGTAGAAATTATAGAAATGGATAGGATGCGTCGATTGATTGCGGATCACATGGTGATGTCTAAGCGCATTTCTCCACATGTTACTTCTTTTGTGGAAGTCGATGTGACAGAAATTGTCAATTGGCGAAATAAAATTAAGGATGCCTATAAGGAAAAATATAAAGAAAAGATTACTTATACGCCTATTTTTATTGAGGCAGTTGCGAAGGCAATTAAAGATTTTCCTTTAGTAAATGTGTCGGTAGATGGGCAACAAATTATTGTCAAAAAAGATATTAATATTGGCATGGCTGCGGCTTTACCAAGTGGAAATTTAATTGTGCCTGTCATTAAAAATGCAGACCATTTAAATTTAGTTGGATTGAGTAAAAAAGTGAATGATTTAGCCATACGAGCTAGAAATAATCAATTGAAACCAGCCGATACTCAAAACGGTACATTTACGCTTACTAATTTAGGAACTTTTGGAAATATTATGGGCATTCCCATTATTAATCAACCACAAGTAGCTATTCTAGCAACAGGAAGTATTAAAAAGAAACCCGCTGTTTTAGAAACTAAGTTTGGCGATGTTATTGCAATAAGACATATAATGTTTTTATCACTTTCTTACGACCATCGAGTAGTTGATGGTATGCTAGGCGGTTCATTTTTACGTAGGATTGGAGATTATTTAGAAGGATTCGATGCGACACAAAATATTTAGACTTTGTGTCATTTGTATAAAGAGACAGTAGGCAGTCAGGGCTACCCGTCTAAAGGTGGACACTCAAGTTTAGGGCAGGCAACGGAAAATCTATATTTTCCGACGCTTGGACCAGCGAATATAGATTCGCTGTTGTCGAAAATGTCCAAGCTTAGACGGGTAGCCGCAGTCAGCAGTAAAGCCTTGATTTTTAATGCTGAAATTTAACCTAAATACAGTTATTTGAACAGTCTCTATAAAGAATCATCATTTGTATTTTTAGAGGTCTGAAGTCAGAATTAATTATAAGTACTCAATATAAGATCAAAACTATTTCGTCGGATGACTATCGTCGTCCGATGAAATGGTTTTAATCATCCGATGCCGATAGCTATACGGCATTGTCATCGAACGATTTAAACTAAACTATTGAGTACTTACAATTAATTTAGGTAAACTGCTGACTTTGAGGTAATTATTTGCATCTAATCTGACATCTGACAGTTTATATAATAAACGGTCAGACATCTGACTTCTTTCTAATCATCAATTTTTTACCTGACTATCTAATTTAGAGCGTCAGATAAAAAACTGATAAATGGTAGTCGAACGTGTCGGACACCTTTGGAGGTGTCCGACACGTGATTATCAATTTTTTACCTGACTATCTAATTAGTATTAAGATAACTGAACCTAATTGATTTATGTATCAAATACTTTTATCTATGTAAAGTTTTTCTTATCTTTATTGAAATTTTATATAAAGCAGGAACGTTTTCATTCTTAATCAGTGGAAACGTTCCTGCTTTTATAATTAATAGCAGCGGATTTAAAAAATAAATTGACAAGAATTTTTGATACTTCTACTCTTAGTTAGTAGTAATATCTAAACCACTTTTCTACCATAAAATAATCGGATAAAGAAGTTTAGGATAACTTCTTTACACTTCGTTCTAAAAGCTTCCTTTTTAATTTAGATTTTTTAGATACCGAACCGAGCATATTTTTATTCCATAATACGTGCTGGAATAAACGCTAGAAAAGTCTCTTTTAACTAAAATAATTTACGGATAAAAGCAAGCTTATATTAAGTGTTCGTAGATTAAAATGAATTAATCATAAATTATATTTATTATGGCAAATTACACCTATCTATCACAAGAAGGCTACGATAAATTAGTGGCCGAATTAGAAGTATTGAAAACTACTGGTAGACAAGAAGCAGCAGCAGCTATTGGAGAAGCTAGAGAAAAAGGAGATCTTTCTGAAAATGCAGAATATGATGCGGCTAAAGATGCACAAGGGCTCTTAGAAATGAAAATTAATGAATTGGAGAAGGTGATGGCGAATGCAAGAGTCTTAGATGAAAACGAAATAGATACTTCTTCGGTTTGTGTTTTTACTAAGGTGAAAATTAAAAACGTTAAAAATGGAAAAGAAGTCTCTTATAAATTAGTATCTGAATCAGAAGCAAATATTAAAGCTAAGAAAATCTCCGTTAACTCACCTGTAGGAAAAGGTTTATTGGGGAAAAAGGTTGGCGAAATTGCTACAGTCGTAACGCCTAGAGGTAATATTGACTTTGAAGTATTGGATATTTCTATTTAATGGCAGTTATCAGTTGTCGGTTCTCTGTTGTCTGTCGTCTTAATATAGACTCGAACAACAGACAACCGACAACCGATAATCTATAATCTATAATTGATATTTTATGGCAAGTATTTTTTCAAGAATTGTAGCTGGTGAAATTCCTTCTTATAAAATTGCAGAGACGGAAGATTTTTATGCCTTCCTAGATATTTTCCCAGTTGCAAAAGGGCATACATTAGTGATTCCTAAAAAAGAGGTAGATTACTATTTCGATTTAGAAGATGAGTTGATTGCAGGCATGAATGTTTTTGCAAAAAAAATTGCTGTTGCTATTAAAAAAGCAATTCCTTGCGAACGAATTGGTACAACAGTCATTGGCTTAGAAGTACCTCATGCACATTTACATTTGATTCCGATTAACACTATTGGAGATATGAATTTTGCTAAGAAAATGAAATTGTCTAAGGAAGAATTTTTGGAAATTAGCGCAAGTATTATCGCTAATTTAGAAGATTAATACATGAGCGTAAGTGCTTCCAAAATTTTTTATTTTGGGAGTGCTAAGCTTGTACTCTGAACGGCTTACTTTTTCTTTACTCGATTCGGATTATTTTCAAGAAATCCTTTCCAACCACTATATTGTCCACGTTTTCCAAGCACACTTGTTGATTGGTAATAATGACAAACTGCTGCTGCCAAAGCATCTGTAGCATCTAAAGATAACTGCGTTAACTTTTGATTTAGAATAGATTCTAACATAGCAGCAACTTGTTCTTTAGAGGAATTTCCACTCCCTGTAACAGATTGTTTTATTTTTTTTGGTGCATATTCCGTCATTTCTACGCCTTTAGTAATAGCGGCTGCAATAGCTACTCCTTGCGCTCGTCCTAACTTTAACATTGATTGTACATTCTTACCAAAAAAGGGCGCTTCAATCGCCATCTCTTTAGGCTGGTATTGTTCGATTAATTGTTGAATCCGCTCGAATATACTTTTTAATTTAAGTTGGTGATTTTCTAAATGGCTGAGTTTTAAAACACCATGTTGAACTAGATATAATTTTTTTTTTCTGACTTCAATAATGGCATAGCCAAGTATATTTGTACCAGGGTCTATCCCTAGTAATTTATAGGTATCCGCAGAGTGTTGCATGAATGAGATGGATGAGGTAATGAGATGGATGAGGCAATGAGGTAGTGAGATGGATTGAAGGATGAAACACTAAATAAATACTATGTGTCTCCTGGTCTTGTCAACCTCATTAGCTTATTGATTTCATCCATCTCATTAACTGACAATTAAAAACTAAATCCAATAGAAAATTGTAAAGAGATATTTCGGTCTTTATCTGTGCGAGTAATGAAATTGCCACTACCGTCTAATTCAACTTTTGATACATCATAATTATCTTTTGTGACATCTGATAGGCCATAATTAAATCTCCCTCCAAGAAAAAGTCCTTGATTCCAATAATAATAAGCACCTACATTTACGCCAAAGTCAATCGCATTAAAGTAATTGCCTCTATCTTCTGGAAACTGATAATAGGCTTGCAATATTCTAGGAATATTATTAGGGGTACCATCTACGTTAATTGGGGTTGTGCCTAATCCAAAATCTACTTCTCCTGGATTATCTTTTCTGTATTTATAATCTAAGGTCGCAATAAAATTATCAATAGGGCTACCTGCTTGTGACCGACCATCATTAAATCCTAACTCTCCTGTAGCCGTAGAAGCAATCAGGAAACCAATATTTACCCCACCTTCTACTTCAAATTTTCCAAACTTTCCATATAATAATACAGGGATATCAAAATAGGAATTAGAAATATTTAAATTAATTCGTTGGTTTCCAGTCAAATTTAAAGCTGACCCCGTCTCTGTAGGAAGTATTTGATAACCTGGACCATTAAAACTGTAATCTGTTCCTTTTTGAGAATATAGTAATTCCCATTTTACGCCTACTAAATCTGTAAACCAGTAACGAAAAAGGGCGCCTACAAAAAATCCGTTGGCATTATCGTTTACTTCTAATGCTGTGCCGCCACTCATTTCAGAAGGACCATCTATTTTAGATAAACTCAAGCCAGATTTAAAACCATAAGTTAAAGTTTGAGCCTGACCTACTACATTTTGTAAATTAAAGAAACTAACAACAAGGAAAGCAAGAACTAATCTTTTCATAATCAGTATTTGGTATACACTAAATGAGTAAATGAATGAATAAATGATTAAATCATAATAAATGCCTTAATATGAGCGTATCCCTCAACTTTGACGGTTTATTTGCTTTTCTGTTTATCTGATACAGTCAGCTAGGTTTAATCAATTTCTAATTTTAAACATTATTCGATGCTATTTTAAACGAAAAAACTATTAAGCTAGTTCTTCTTAACACGCAAAATATTTTTGAATTCCTTTTAAAAAGGTTCATTCTTTTACAAACGTACTCAAAATAAAAAAGCTGCCCCATTTCTGGAGCAGCTTTTTTATTTATAAGGTAAGAATAATGATTACTATTCTAATCGGAATTTAACAGGAAGGTTAAATTGAACCCTTACAGATTTTCCTCTCTGCTTTCCTGGTGTCCATTTTTTACCTTTTGTATTCATTAAATTCACAACTCTTAGAGCTTCAGCACCACATTGTGCGCCAATATCCCGAACAGTTCTGGCATCTTTGATAGTACCATCCTTTTCTACAACGAATTGGATTACTACTGTCCCTTCTACACCATTTTCTCTGGCGATTGCTGGATATTTGATGTTTTTGTAAATAAACTCTAACATCTTTTTATCCGCACAAGCTTTTTTAGCTTTAGCATCACCTGATTCGTTTTCACAACCTGGAAAACGAGGCATTTGTTCCACTACCTTAAAAATCTCTTCTACCTCAGGCTCTGGTGGAGGAGGTGGCGGAGGAGGAGGTGGTGGTGGTGCTTCTGGTCTTGGAGGAGGTGGAGGAGTTTCCTCTTCTTCTTCCAATGATTGATCTTCAAAGACAGGTTCGTCTTCTTCTTCAATTTCTTCTTCCGGAACCTCTTCAATTACTGGAGGTGGCGGAGGAGGTGGCGGTGGTGGAGGTTCAGCCGTTCTTGGTGGCTCGACCTCGAAGTCTTCAGGAATTTCCAATGCATCATCTGGAATCTCTACAACTTCGTCATAAGACGTCCAGTTAAATGCAAGTACGGTTGTTAGAAGTGCTAAAGCCAAGCCAGCATTCCAAATCGGCCCACTCATCTTGAATGCGTTTGCCTCTGGATACTTGTTTCGCGCCGATAAAGGCGTATGACCTGCTTCTTTATACTTCTCAGTAAGGCTCCCTGCTTCCTTCTCTTTTAGACGATTGCGCAGTACAAAAATTACTGCTACAATCAAGGCAATGATTCCTACTAGAGCTCCTAGTAAGGCATTACCGCTAACTGCGAGTTGGTCCATGTTACCGAGTTTTGTAATAAATATATTTAAAAAATAAAATTCCTATTATTGAACCGCTAAGATTAGCAATTATATCTAGAATCTCAAAAAATCTGTTTGGAAAAAACGAATATTGCATGAATTCCAAAAGAATACCATAAATAGAGCTAATTATGAAGGAGATAAATAACCATTTTTTATTGATTGATTGATTTTTTATTTTATAAAAACCATAAGCAATTAAAAATGTCAAAGCCCCGTAAAATACTAAATGCCCTACTTTGTCTACTGCTATAAAATCCCAAAAAGAGGGAGGTAATTGAATACCTGGACTACTTGATAAATAGAGAATAATTAACCCCCAAATTATAGCTGGGAAAAAAAACGTCAGATTTCTTATAAGTGCTTTCAAGGGTATAGATGTAGGTTAATTTAATTTTGGTGTGTCGAATCTAATTTTTTTTATTTTTTTTAAAAAAACTAGCTGATACTTTTAAGCTACGACTTCTTGATAAGCTGCTGCATCCATCAGCATTCCCAATTCTTCTACATCAGAAATATCAATTTTAATAATCCACCCTTCTCCGTAAGGGTCATTATTAATTAATTCTGGTTCGTCTTCTAACTTGCTATTAAATGCGGTGATTTTGCCCGAAAGCGGCATATATAAATCCGAAACAGTTTTAACTGCTTCGATAGATCCAAAAACTTCATCTTGGTCTAAGTCTTCATCTTCTGTCTCTACTTCTACAAAGACGATATCTCCTAGTTCTCCTTGAGCAAAAGCTGTAATGCCTACTATTGCTACGTTTCCTTCTACTCGTACCCACTCATGCTCCTTAGTATACTTTAAATTATCAGGAAAATTCATAATTTTTTATTAAATATATCGGTTAAAATATTTATAGAATGCCAAATGTAAGCGATTTTTCTAATCTATTCTAAAAAAGATAAAGTTATGATTTTTTTTTCTCAAAATTAAGATGGGGATAAAATTCAATTAATGAGTCTATTTATTATTTTTTGGTGAACATTGTACTTAATTGCTGGTTTCCGTAGAAAAATTAGCAATTATAAAATTACTTGTTAATTATTTGCAAACTACTCCATTAGTTAATTTTAGCTCTTTTTAAAAACGGCATAATTTTAGGAATCTTCATTAAAAATCGTAAGGATATACACATTTGGAATATACAGAAAAAATGAATCCTTATTTTCTTGCTAAACTATTTGGAAAGCCAACCGATTTCATTTAATTTAGTCGCCCCTTAAAAAAAGAATACAAAAAATGTTTACATCCAATTTTAGATAACTATCAATCTATCTATCTATTTTTGAAGCATTGCCTGTACCATAGACTAAGACTTACATGAGAATTTTTGGAAATTAATTAACTCGTAATTAAAAGTGAACCTTTGATGAATAATGAAGACTATAGTAGAATTATTTTTTTTTTTTTTTTTGATTTAAAAAAGATTAAATTTGACAAATTAGAACAAGTTTGTGATAAAGTATTTGTGTTTGTCAATAGAGAGGAAAAAGCTATTCCCTTTGTTTTGGTGCAACAATTACAAAAATTAGGAGAGAGTGTACAATGGATTCCTGTTACAGGTAGTAATGAAAAAAATAGTTGCCATTTTCTGAGTTTTCATTTAGGTGTTGCGCATGAACAAATGGAAGAAGATGTAGAATTTGCGCTTATTTCAGAAGACCCAGGATTTGACGGTATTATCATGCACCTTAATGAACTTGGTAGAAACGCAGTGAGAGTTACGGGCAATAAAGAAAGAAGTGAGCATGCAAGTGACTTTAATAATATTAATTGGTCAAAAAAAGCAGAAGAAGAGCGGAACGTAGTTGTTGAATCAGTTACAGCGGTCACTTCAGAAGAAGTTGTTGCTGATAAATTAGGTAAAACAAATGGAGAACGGTTGGTAGCAAAACCAAAACCTTCTGCAGTCTCTCCACAAAGTCAACAACTTTCAGAGAGAATTGCTAGAGAGACTATTAAACGTTTAGTTATGTCTGGTAATAGACCTGCCGCAATTGACGCATTAAAGAGCTATATTTTATTACAATATAATAATGTAGATGTCAATCGGAATATTGATTTGATTATTAGAAAACTAGAAAAAACAAAAGAGATAGAGGTGAAGGATAAAGAAGTAGTATATAATTTTTAATTTATTTTGTAGAGGATTTAGGCTCAGTGGTAATGAAAAATTAGCGATTTGCAATTTTACCCTTTGCCCTAAGCTCATTGCCCTTTGCTAAATATATTTTATTCATGAAATTTTAAAAAATGGAAGAAGAGTTAGAAATGTCCATAGAAATAGCTCAAGAATCAATGAGTAGTGCAATTGAGCGATTAAATAGAGAATTATTAAGAGTTAGTACTGGAAAGGCATCTCCAGCAATGGTGAATGACCTGCTAGTTAATTACTATGGAAGCCCTACCCCCTTAAAGCAAGTAGCGAATGTATCTAAATCAGATTCTAGGACTTTAGCTATACAGCCTTGGGAAAAAGCTATGTTAGCGCCAATAGAGAAGTCTATCTTTGAAGCGAATTTAGGAGTTACGCCAATGAATGATGGAGAATTGATTAGGTTAATGATTCCGCCATTGACAGAGGAGCGTAGAAAAACTTTAAGTAAAAAAGCTAAAGCTGTTGGTGAAGAAGCAAAAGTTAGTGTCCGGAATGCTCGTAGAGATGCTATGGAAGCAGTAAAAAAAGCAGTTAAGAATGGCTACCCAGAAGATGCTGGTAAAAAAGAGGAAGCTAATGTGCAAGAAATGACTAATAACTTTAGTAAAAAAATAGATGCTTTAATTACTGCTAAAGAAAAAGATATTATGACAGTTTAAGTTATTAAATCTGTTAAGTATTTACTATTAAATAATCGTTACTTTTGATTCGGGCTATTTTTTCGTTAGACAAGGCATGAAGAAGTGTAAACTTCTGAACTGCAAAGCGGATGGGATGTTTAAAATGGAAAAGAACCCATTATAAAGTGTCGATTATTGGGTTGTAGGTACTTATTACTAGGAGTAGCCTTATTTGTTCAATTAAGAATGAATAAGGCTTCTTTTTTGTGTTGAAAATTTTCTAAAAAATTAAATATTGACAATATTTAAATTATTAAATTTTCAATGAAAAGTATGTTTTGTTGAAAATATTGTAAATTTATTAAATAATGTTTGATAAATTTGCATCTAATATTGGATTCTATTAATTTTGTGTTATCAATTAGAACATAAAGTTGTTCTTATAAATAATGTGAGGTGATGAAACTAGGCAGCCATGCCCTCCTGTCTCGAGGGTGAAGATAAGAAATAAACATTCTGAATTTATTTGGAATGGCTAATCGCTTCGTGGAGGTTCGAATCCTTCTCTCACAGCCACTTTTCTCTAAAGAGAGAAAAATAAAATTTGACCGAATTTTCTAGTATTTCAAATCTTGAATAATTTGGGCATTTTGTAAATTGTAAGGTGATGAAATAAGGCAGCCATGCCCTCCTGTCTCGGGGGTGGAGGTAAGAAATAAACGTTCCGACTTGTCGGGATGGCTAATCGCTCCGTGGAGGTTCGAGTCCTTCTCTTACAGCAACTATTAAAATAAATTTGATGAACTTACTATCTTCCGATTTTGAAGTAAGTTTGTCATTTTCTACTTTGTGAGGTGATGAAATTGGCAGCCATGCCCTCCTGTCTCGGGGGTGAAGGTGCGGGATAAACGTAGTATATTGGGTGGACCACAATCTTTTCTTGTACTATAGCTAACCACTTCGTGGAGGTTCGAATCCTTCTCTCACAGCAAATAAAAGCTCCATTATTGGGGCTTTTTTTATTTGACTTATTTCCTTTCTGCCTATAGCATTATATAGAGGATGGTATCATACAACGCAACCAATCTAGTTGCTTTTAGTAAAATCCTACAAAACATTCTTTCAATCTTCCTGAAAAACTATTTATGGCTATTTATAAATTAAATGGAGTGGTTCAACATTATGCTTGGGGTGGCACGCAGTTTATTCCTAATTTATTGACTATTGATAATGAAGCAAAACAACCTTTTGCTGAATTGTGGATGGGAACACATGTAAAAGGGCCTGCAAAAGTGGAAACAATGGAAGGCGCTCTTTTATTAGGAACATTAATAGAAAATGCACCTGCTAAAAAATTAGGTAAGAAAGTAGCAGCAGACTTTAATAATAAACTCCCTTTTTTATTCAAAGTATTGGATGTGAATAGCATGCTGTCTATCCAATCTCACCCAACAAAAAAAGCCGCAGAAATTGGTTTTTCCAAAGAAAATTTAACAGATATTGCGATTACTGCACCTAATCGAACTTACAGAGATGATAACCATAAACCAGAAGTAATGGTCGCTTTGACCGATTTTTGGCTATTGCATGGATTTAAATCTATTGAAGCCATTCGAGTAGTATTGGCTATTCCTGAATTTAATTCCTTAAAAACAGTTTTTGGTGAAAAAGGCAATATTTTCCAATTGTATAAAGCGATTATGGAAATGCCACAGCAAGAAGTCAATCAATTATTAGCACCGCTTTGGCAACGGCTGCAATCTGATTTTGAGACAGGTAAATTACCTAAAACAACGGCTGATTATTGGGCGGCACAAGCATTTGTGGATTATACAATTGACGGGAATTTTGATAGAGGCATCTTTTCTATTTATTTATTTAATTTAGTGAACATCAAAAAAGGAGATGGTATTTTTCAAGCGGCAGGGATTCCTCATGCTTATTTGGAAGGTGTCAATATGGAATTAATGGCGAACTCTGATAATGTTTTTCGAGGAGGATTGACTCAGAAACATATTGATGTACCCGAATTATTAACACATTTGGTTTTTGATGAAATTACTCCTAAAATATTAAAAGGAACACAAATTTCCGAAGTAGAAAAGGTATTTAAAACACCTGCGCCTGATTTTGAATTAAGCGAAATAAATTTGACTAAAAATAAAATCTATCGCTCTACCCAAACGATTAGTGCCGAGACTTTAATCATAATGGAGGGGACAGCAATTGTTAAGTTTGACGGTAAAATATTGTCTTTTAGTAAAGGAGAAAGTTTTTTTATAGAAGCTAATACTAATTATACCATAGAAGCAGAAAATAATGCGCTATTATTTAAAGCAAAAGTACCATAGAAAACAGTTGGGCTTACCAAATTCGAGTAACCCCGCAGAAAATGCTAACAATCAGTTAGTTGCTAAACGGCAAAAACATAACGGAATGAGCTGGACAGATAAAGGTTCTCAAGGTTTAGCTAAGTTAATTTCCCTAGATCTCAATAAAGAACGTCACTTCTGGTTAACTGCTAGCAAATTTGACTTCCAAAAAAGAAAAAAATCCGCTTAATTTAATTGTACAGGTCGAATTATTTTTTTTAAAACATGTAGTATTCTTGCGTAGGTTATTTTTTGCCCAATCCCTAAAATAGTAACTTTTCCTATTGCCCTACGTCATAAAGATAAGAACTTTATTCAAAAAATAAAGGAAATAAACTTTCTTGATTATTCTTCGATTAGTACAATAAATAGTAGTTAAAGAAAGCCATTTTTTCATTAAAAATTCCAAAAATGAGTGCAGTTGCCATTGCCAAAAAAAATTTAACTAAAAAAGGATTTTTAGATATTGACATCGACCCATCTTTAGATTTATTCGAGGAGATTGAAAAGTTGAAGAAAGAAAAAAATGCCATTATTTTAGCGCATTATTACCAAGATGCAGACATTCAAGATATAGCCGATTATATTGGTGATAGTTTAGGTTTATCTCAAAAAGCAGCTTCTACAGATGCAGACATTATTGTTTTTGCTGGTGTTCATTTCATGGCAGAAACTGCAAAAATGTTATCGCCTAGCAAAAAGGTAATTTTACCTGATTTAAAAGCAGGTTGTTCACTTGCAGATTCTTGTCCACCACATTTATTCAAAAAATTCAAAGAAAAATATCCTGACCATAAGGTAGTGAGTTATATTAACTGCACCGCAGAATTGAAAACCTTGACAGATGTTTGTTGTACTTCGACGAATGCAATGCATATTATTAATAGTTTTCCTGAAGACCAGCCAATTATTTTTGCACCAGACATTAATTTAGGGCGATACCTAAAAAAACAAACAGGTCGAGAAAATATGGTTTTATGGAATGGTAGCTGTATGGTCCATGAAATTTTCTCCCACGAAAAAATCACTAAGTTACAACTGCGTCACCCAGAAGCGAAATTTATTGCACATCCAGAGTGTGAGGAACATATTTTGGATATTGCTGATTATATAGGTTCTACAAGTGGGCTATTAAGATATACTAAAGAAAATCCCGCAAAAGAATTTATTGTAGCAACGGAATCAGGGATTTTACATCAAATGATAAAAGCCTCTCCACATAAGACTTTTATTCCTGCACCACCTAATAATGCTTGTGCTTGTAATGATTGTCCACACATGAAGTTAAACACGTTAGAAAAATTATACATTAGCATGAAATACGAAACACCAGAAATCACCTTACCAAAGAAGGTTATTGAAGATGGCGTAAAAAGTATTAATAGAATGCTAGAAATCTCTGCAAAAGCAGGGTTATAGTGATGAATTTTATTACCATCACCAACATTTCAAGATAGCAATTCTTACTTTTGTGTTTCATCCTTGATTTAAATTCAAAATGGCACAAAAAGAAATGACATATAACTTTAGTATAAAACGGTTGGTCGGACAAGTTTCGACTAGCCGTTTTATTTTTGGTCAAATAATAGCTGTTTTTATAGTCGTTTTATTTTTTGGCGGAAGTGCTTGCGGAGAACCAGAAATTAAACTGGACCGAGCAGCAAGAAGAACCATTGACACTTTAGTTAATTATCAATTAGATTCTATCAGTCCTATTTTAGATAGTTTGTGCAAAAACACAAGAGGGGATTTTATTCAACAAGCAGTAGATTCTATCGTCGAAGAACGAAAGAAAAAGGAAGAACGATTGCGATTGAATGATGAATGATAAACGATGAATGATGAATTCATTATAATTGTAAATCCTAGACTAATATTGATTATTGTTCAGCTATTTGTTTAATATAGACTGTTATTAAAATTAGTAATACCAATCAATAACAGACTATTATTCATTACTAGATAATTAGGTAAAAAACTAATAATTATCCGTTGCCTTCATTTGTCCATTGGTAGAAAATAGACCAACGGATAAATGAAGGCAACGGATTTGACGAATTAGATGATATTTTAAATATTTTTTAATATCAATCTTTTATCTGACACGCTAACTATTATCATTTCAAAACAATTCATCATTCATCGTTTATCATTCATCGTTAAAAAATTAAACCTTCCTTAACACCTTTTATAACACTTGATTCGTCTTAAAATTAGTTTATAATATGTATGTATTATTAATCTCCATAGTAATCGGCTTATTTATTGCCATGTTGTTTTTGAATATTTACTTTCGAGTAAAGGTGATGAAGAGCTATAAAGTATTAATTCAAAATCGAGTAGAATTTGGGGCGGCACATATTTTTAATGATGAAAAAATGGCCGCTGAAATTTACCCTCGATATCCACAACAAGTGGATAATATTAAAACTTTTGTCAATCATATTCGCTACTCTATCAAAATGGCAACCGTTTTAACGACTTTGATTACTGCTTTTGGCGCAATTTTGATGTGGTATCGCCATGAGTAAGAAAGAGGTCAGAAGGACAACTGTTGCAGAGTCTGACTTCTGACAGAAAAATGTAATTTTTCGGTCTGACCTCTGACTTCTAAATTTTAAACCTATAAAAAATTAAATCCATGAAAAAGGTATTATTCTTTAGTTTTTTGACCATTTTCTTTACGAGTTGTTTTGAGATTGTAGAAGAAGTCAAGATGAAAGCAGATGGTTCTGGCAAAATGATTGTTACAGTCAATATGAGTGAAAGTAAAGAAGATTTGAAGGGATATATGGATTCTGGCGAAATTGGAGAGATGAAATTACCTGACCAAAAAGAGTTAAATAGTTATTTAAGTCGAATCGAAAATACGCTTGAATCCGTAAATGGTATGTCAAATGCAACAGCAGAGGCGGACTTTAACGAATTTATCTTTACTTTTGCGGCAGATTTCACCAGCGTCAAATCTATGAACACTGCGGTTAATAAATTAACCAAGGAATTATCTAGAGGCATGATTAGTATTGATAATAAATATGAATATGCCAACGGGGAATTTACTCGTTCTTTTGGCAGCATGCTAAGTACTGCAGATTATGAAAAATTGCCAATGATGCAACGTTTCGTTTTAGAGTCTGCTCGCATGGTAAGTATCTATACTTTTAGCAAGTCTGTGAAAAAAATGAGTAACGACAATGCAGAATTGTCCGCTGGTGATAAAGTTGTAAAATTCAAAAGCACCCTTGGCGATATTGCCAAAGGAACTAAATCTGTACAGAATACGATTAGTTTCTAAGTATAAGGATTGAAGTAGTAAAGAATTGAAGGATTGAAATTATGCAATAAAATCAATCATTTTTATCAACAACTATCCAACTTAATCCTAATACTTAAAATAATAACTGGACCACTTTAAACAAGTAAAACACATGTTTCTTTTATTAGCCTTCTTTGCATTATCTATCACCTTTTCGTTTTTATGTTCGATATGGGAAGCAGTTCTATTAAGTATTACGCCTTCATTTATTAATCGAAAAGTACAAGCAGGTAGTCAATTAGGAGAAGATTTAGAGATTTTCAAAGAAGACATTGACCGACCATTATCTGCTATTTTAACGCTAAATACAATTGCGCATACAGTTGGGGCAATTGGTGTTGGCGCACAAGCAGCTGTTGTATTTGAAGACACGCCCACTATTCTAGGAATACCTTCTGAAACAATTATAGCAGTTGTAATGACTTTAGCTATCTTAATTCTTTCTGAAATTATCCCTAAAACAATTGGTGCAAATAAGTGGGAATCTTTAGCAGGTTTCACTGTAAAATCTTTAAAATTTTTATTATTTATACTAGCTCCTTTCGTTTGGGTGAGTCAGTTAATTACTAAAAATCTAAAGAATGATAAAGATAAAAGTGTATTCAGTAAAGCGGATTTGGCAGCAATGACGCATGCAGGGGAAGAAAGCGGGGTTTTAGCCCAAAGCGAATCTACTATTATTAAAAATCTATTACGATTCGAGGAAGTTTCTGTTAGAGATATTATGACGCCTAGAACGGTGATGGTAAAGGCTGACGAAACGACAACGTTGATGGATTTTTATAAAAACAATCAACCGTTACGTTTTTCTAGAATTCCTGTTTTTGAAGAATCTGCTGACCATATCACAGGCGTTGTCTTAAAAGATGAAATTCTACAATATTTAGTAGAAGATAAGGACGATGTACAATTAAAAGCATTGATACGAGAAGTTCCTGCCGTTAGAGATGATAAACCACTCCCTCAATTATTTGAGGTGATGACAACTCAAAGAGCACAAATTGCCATTGTAGTAGATAGTTATGGTTCTTTAGTTGGTTTAGTCACGATGGAAGATGTTTTAGAAACTTTATTAGGCTTAGAAATCGTCGATGAATCTGATGGAGAAGCAGATTTGCAAAAATTGGCTCGCCAGAAATGGGAAACTCGTGCGAAGAAATTGGGTTTGATTGAGTAGTTTTTATAGCTGTATTGTTAAATGGTTATATTGTTACGCTAATACGGAGAAGAACAATAAGTACCAACTCATAATTAGATTAAAATTTCAGGGAGGTTATTTTTTCGATAGTTTTCTTCAAAAAATCAAGTCATAACTTGTCCCGACACCTCGGGAGCACCGCTACGGGTTTATTTTTTGAAGGAAAATAGCGGGAAAAGAATCCGCTGAAAATTAATAGTAATTGTGTGTTGGTACTTATAACCATTTAACAATAAAACAATATTTTTCATCTAGCAATCTTCTTATACCGCTTCATTATTTTAATGGTCTTTTTAATCGGCAAAGCGTCTATTTGCTGTCCATTTCCCTTCATATTTTCTGCCGCAAATAAAGAATTAATAATGGCTTCCTCTGTTGCTTCAATGACGCCCATAAACAAAGGAGACATTTCATTATTCCTCAAAATCTTACCCGAACGAAAAGCCGAATCAGATTGATACAGAATCCGTAATTCTTCTGCCGTAGAAAAAGCAATCACATAATCCCCACTACCATTAGAAGCGATTCCACCAGTTTTTGCTAAACCCAACATTGCCCGCTTCGCTAATCGTTTTAAATTTCGACTATCCAGTGGTGCATCTGTTGCCACGACTATCATACAAGACCCATCGGGAGAATAGTCTAATTGTTCTTTTAAATAAAATTTTCCTAGTTCCTGTCCGATAGGCACCCCATCAATTTGTAAAACGCCTCCAAAATTCGTTTGCACTAAAACGCCAACTGTATAACCACCCAATTTTTTAGGCAGTATTCTAGAAGCCGTCCCAATCCCACCTTTAAACCCAAAACAACGAGTACCTGTTCCTGCTCCCACATTGCCTTCTACAACTGAACCATTTTTCGCTTTATCAATAGCCGCTAAAACATCTGATTTTTTAATTTGTCTGTCTCGGATATCATTCAACGTACCGTCATTCGTTTCTCCTACAATTGGATTGACAGAACGAACCCTTGAGTTCACAGGTTTAGCCAACGTATAATCAATTAAAGCATCCGCCGCAGTTGGCACACTCAATGTGTTGGTCAAAATAATAGGCGTCTCTATATTTCCCAATTCTTCT
>JBGCFJ010000032.1:0-3954 GCA_045106885.1 Saprospiraceae bacterium | reverse complement strand
TAAGTACCTACTATTAAATAATCGTCACTTTTGATTCAGGCTATTTTTTCGCTAGACGAGGCATGAAGAAGTGTCAACTTCTGAACCGCAAAGCGGACGGGATGGCTTGCATAGCCCCGCTACGGAAATATTTTTTAACATAAGCTAAGAAAGGAAGATTCGGGATGAGCAAACACCGTTTGTGAACCATTTACGGACAGGAGTGCTTATTTCTTAGTGAACCGCTTGCGGATGGGATGCTTAAAGTGGAAAAAGAGCCCATCATAAAGTGTCGATTATTTGATTGTAGGTGGCTACCCTTCTAACGTTGTAAACTACTAAATAAATTTTTCTGGATTCGTAGTAGTTAAAAAAACATAAGTGACTGATTATCAATTTAATAATTTTAACTTGTCGTAGTTTTTGAGTATTGGAATTAATTGTTTTTTTACTAAATTTACAACCTTAGAAGAGTAGCCATTGTAGGTGTTTATATTATTGATAATCAGCAAATTATAAATATGAAGTAATTTTAAATATAGTTCTTTTAACTTTTGGAAATCCAGCTAAGCGAACCAAAAGTTAAAAGAATAAAAGGTTAAAAAAAAACTGATTCTCATACATTTGAAAATCAGTACTTTACAATTTTGTCTAATTGAAATTTCGTCCAAAGTCTAAAATAATAAAATGTTACACAAAAAGTAACGAATGAACAAACACACATACATTTTATGAAAAATAGGAGGCTGTTTTTACTAACTTCATTTTGGTTATTTCTTTCTTCTTTTGGGGTGAATCCGATTCAAGTATCTATGAAAGAGATTTTGTAAAGCGCTCAAAAAGACCGACGCATTGCTAGTCTAATCCCCATAGGTGATTTGGAGAAAGCAGTTAATAAACGTTTGCCACTTCTAAACGACTTGGGTGTCCGATATGGAACAGATGATTTAACGGATGCTCAACAACAATATGCGGTTCGGTTTGGATTGAATTCTTTTAAAATGATAAAAGAACAGCAATCTGTTGACAATTCTCAATTTAGTCTTTACCAAGCTAAAAGAACTGAATTGCTCCGTGAAATCATGGTAGAGCGGTATTTAGATATGACTGATTTACATTTTTCACAAGACTTAATTCATACGAATCGTAATTTAGAAACCCTGTTAAATAAAAAAAACACCGTCTTGGAAACCAGCCTTCAAAAAGGTATTTCCATAAAAATTAAAGATTTAGCAGAAACAGAAGAAGACCTAAAAGAAGTCAACCAATCATTGGCTCGAATGACTGGATTATTAATGACTTGCCAACAAAAAATTCAAAATTATTTAGGGTTTCGAAAAGAGTTTGTGTTGAATTTTGACAATTTCATCACGATTAAAAAATTAAAAGAAATCATTATTACTATTAAAAAAAATAAAAACCTCCTCCTTCCTGACCTCAATGTTAGGGAACAGGAAATCCGATTAACCGAATCAGAATTACGATTAGAAGAAGTAACCCACAAACAGATTTTTGATGGACTTCAATTGACTTACGAGCGTAAAGCTAAATCAGAAACCACTTCTCAAGATGTTGCCTTTCGAGTAGGTTTTAATGTGCCCTTGAAAGGCAATTTAAGAGCAAAACAAAATAAGTTGCTTTTGGAATTGAAGGAAGCGCAGAATGAACGTCAATTTGTGTTACAAAATACACAAAAACAAATCAAACCATTGATTTTAAAAATCGAAAATCTAATCAACCAATACGAAGCGCATCAAGCAACTATAGAAAGTGGTTTCTCTTATACCTTATTGAATAGCCCTCAAATATTAAGCACCTTAAGTCCTACTGATATTATAGATTTAAAAATTATTCAGCATAAAAAAAATAGTAGCTTAATTAAGTTAGAGTATGAATTAATAAAGGAATATATCGAACTGCTAGACCTTACAGGTTATTTGATAGCTGCTCCTAATAGAAATTATTTAAGCAACACTTTGGGCATTTTTGCTCATGGCTACGAGATTGTACAATAGGAAACGGCTTGTTGGGAAAAACAAGCAAAATAAGGTTTAAAAAACTGGTTTATTTTACCTCGTATTTGTAAGTATTTTAAACCGTTTTAAGGGTTATTTTCAAGTTTACGAAAACCCAGGTATTTAAACATAGCTATCAGGAATAGCTTATCAAAAAACATACTATGAGTAGTCAATTAAGCATTCTTTCCGAAAAGGAAAAACGAGAGATTTATGATATACCAAAACTAAAAAAGAAGCAACGCTCCATCTATTTAGAGTTTACTTTGCCAGAGCAGGAGTTGATACGTAAGTATAAATCACCAATTACTAGGGTTTATTTTTTACTGCAACTCGCTTACTTCAAATTCAAGCAGCAGTTCTTTGTTTTTAATCTCAATCAGGTAGCAAAAGATGTTGCTTACCTTCAAGAAGCCTATTTCGCTGGAGAGATTTTACCGACGGAAGGTGTTATCTCAAAGCCAATTTGATTGAAGCAACAGGCAGTCATTCTGAAATTAATGAACTACCAAACGGCAGATGATGAGATTAGAGAACAATTTTTTGATAGAGCCTGTCAGTTATCTACTATATCCGCTAGTCCAATTTTTATCTTCCGAGATTTAATCAACTGGACAAAGTAAAAACGAATTGTTTTGCCTGGCTATACTATCATACAACGGTTCATCATAGGCAAGGCATTAACTCTGGAACGCAAGCGGCTAGAAAAAATACTAGCTAAACAACTTTCCAAAGAACACGCCGCCCAAATGGATTACTTGATTAACGAAAAGGTTGGGTACTACTACGGCTTGACTTGGATTCAGCAGGAAGCTCCAAATTTTACCCCACAGTCTATTCGCAAGGAAACAAACAGAAAAGAAATAATAGCACCACTTTTTAAAATAGCACAGCCATTACTTGAAAAACTGGGGGACTCCAACGAAAATATTAACTACTATGCTAGTTTAGCCAATCACTACACCGTTGGTGAGTTACGGCAATTCAAAGGAGGGATGCACTATATTTTCCTTCTTTCTTTTATTCGCCAACGCTATCAAGAATGTAATGATGTCTTGGCAGAAGCCTTTAAATACTATGTCCGAAAATATGAGACCCAAGCCAAACAAATCATCAAGGAATATTTTTATCAGTTCAACTTAGAGGCTAATGAACAATTACCCAAGATTCCAATGATACTGGCACTTTTCCTAGATGATTCTATTCCTGATGACACCCCATTTATCGTAGTTAAGAAAAAGGTGTTGGAGGTTTTAGACCAAGAAAAAATCTTGCTATTAAATGATTTTATTGAGGAAAACCATATTGATGAGACAGAACTTCAATGGCAACATTATGAGGAGATACAGAAACAAATCAGCTATAATTTACGACATATTTTTAAGTTTCTTGATTTTATAATTACAGGGGACACCAATCAAAGCCTGCTCCGACCCGTCGGAGAATTAATGAAAGCAGTCGCTTTTGTCAAAGCTTTACTAGCAAAAGGTAAAACACTCAAAAAAGCCAAGGTAGAATTAGTTCCTAAAGGTTTTATACCAAAATATCTCCAGCCCTATATTTTTAAAAAAAGATGGATTCGTGGCTGCCAGATATGAACTGATGTTGTACCAAAGCCTTAGCAAACAATTACAAGGAGGTAATATTTTCATTGAGAATAATGTGAGCCATCAAAGCTTAGAATCAGATTTAATCCCACTTGATTATTGGAAAAAGAACAAACAGTAAATCTTGGAACAGATAGATTTAGAAAAGCTTTTCCTAAAACCAGAAGCCTTATTAGCCGAACTCAAAAAAGAGCTAGAGTCTAAAATCAAAACCGTTAATCGAACTATTCTGAAGGGTGATAATAAAGATGTTAAGGTAGAGAAAAAGCCAGACGGTTCACAGAAATGGAAGCTTATTTACTTAAGTTTCGCAGTTCATAAATAATTGATTATCAATACTATATATTCATTAT
>JBGCFJ010000319.1:0-2547 GCA_045106885.1 Saprospiraceae bacterium | reverse complement strand
TTCCAATCCCAAACAACCATAAAATACTATCTCCCAAAACAAAGCAATGTAACCCTAAAAGTCTTAGATTTTCTAGGCAGAGAAATAAGGAGCTTAGCCCAAAACAAAAAACAAACAGCAGGATGGCATGAACAACAATTCCAAGTTGCCAACAATGCCGCAGGCACTTATTTCTTAGTGCTAACCAATGGCGAACAGCAAAAAATGGAAAAAATAGTGTTGATAAAATAAAACATAAAAGAGGTATTTTAGAGCATTTAAAGTTACTTCATTGTAAAATGAAGTAACTTTAAACGCCCTTTTAAATCTTCATATATTTAAGCTGAACTTTATTCAGAGTCTGTCCGTAAACCTGTGCTTTGCGTGTCTACCGTAATCGCCAAATTTATTTGGCTGATTCAAAATATTGATTGTCCGTAATTTATGAACCTACCAATAAATTTGGTGGTTACGGGCGGAACAAAATCGACTTTACGGACAGACTCTATTTAGTTATAATTAGCTTTTTCACAACCAACTGGTCCGCATACCTTAAACGAACAAAATAAGTGCCTGAAGTAAGATTTTCTGTTTGAAGATTTTGCTCGTAAAAGCCCTTCGCTTTTACAGTATTGGCTTCAATGTTAATCATTTTTTTGCCAGTCCAATCAAAAACCTGAATGGATACTGGACTTTCTTGAGGTAGATAATACGCTATTGTGGTGGTGTTGGTCGTCGTTGGATTGGGGTAAATCTTTAAATCTGGCTGTGTTAGTGAAGGAGTTTGAATTTTTTGATTGACTAAAGGTGATTCAAATGCTGCTATTTCACAATCCATAATTTTTGCACTAAAGACGCTACCTGATTGGGCATGGAAGCCAGCATTTAGCGTGATGTTATTGCCTGCGAAAAAATTGACATTTCCACCAGAAGCAATAGTACTCGTAGATGAAATAGAGGTCTGCGCAAATCGACTAGCTGATGCAGTATAAGTATCTGCAATCGTTAAACTGGCTGCTTCACAACTAGGATTACTTGAAACTATATTAATATTATCTAAGAAAATAAAACTATAAAACCTACCCGTTGCAATAAAAGAAACAGTGACTTTATTAATACCAGCAAATGGACTTAAATCTACCGTTATGTCTTTATCATAGTCGCATCCTGGTATTTTTTCTACCCCTTCACTAGGAGTGCCCGTAGAAAGTTCTGCGCCAAATTTTTTCCATACAGTTTGAGGAGTCTCACAATTAGGTGTTATGACTACCGCAAAAGTATCTGCAATAAAATCATATCGTTGTACATATCCATATTTAAAGGAAAGTTTAGCTCCTGTTTCATTACTTAAATCGAGTGTAGGAAGGGTTATACTTGCTGTTTTAGATTCAGTGGCATATGCTCTTGCGCCAGTAAAGTGGTTTTCGTAACAAGGTTTTTCTGGATCGGCAGAAGTGTATAAATACCATACAAAACCTTCATCATTTTTTATATCAACCCCATCTGCCCAAGTAGTGCTAGTAAATATTTCTTGGAATGGGGTAGAATTAGATATCGCTTTATAAGATACATTTTTGTAAGCAGTATCATTATTTGTATATTCATCAACATTGCCATTCGGGTTTGTCGATTTAATTTGGATATTGTTTTCGCCATCTTGAAGCGTGATTATTTCCGCAAGAGGAAGGGTGACTTGCGCATCAACACCAATAGTTGCTGTTTGGTTGATTGTTTTTACAACCGTTCCATTTACTTGTATTTCAAGTGAAAAATTACGAACGGCACTGCTTCCATAGTTACTAACTATAATATCCTTAACTGTTGCATTAGCTGTACAAACTGATGTCTCAATTTCAAAAGAGACAACACCTATTTCATTAGCTGGTTTTGCACGATTGGCACAACCAATGGTGGCATGATTTTTTACAGAAACTCTATAATCTTCCATAAAAAATCGCATTCTTGCTTTTTGTCCTACCGTAAAAGCGTCCCAACAAGACCCTGTATAATCCATATAATTTTCCAAAATGTCAGGTTGGTCGCCCATATCACTCGCTCTGTAGGGATTATTGGTACTTGTATCATCAATATCTGTGGTACAGGAATTACCTGGCTCATCACAACTATTTCCTGTAAATCCCGACTGAGATTTTGGAGGTGTATCACAAACCCGATCACCGTCAACTAAGCAATTATCGTTTTTACAACTTCCCGAAAAGGTATGCCTTAGATTTAAATAATGTCCTATTTCATGCCCTATTAATCCAGACCAAAAACCAGTAGAGGTATATACTGTAACATCTGTTCCGCTTAAGTATACTCCTGACGCATTTGTCATTCTGGTTATGACATATAGATTACAGTACTTAGAAACATCCCATTTAGTAGCATCTATAAAGTCATAAAGTTGAGTATATGGCCCTGTACTTAAGGAGGGTTCATAATGTCGAACAACTCCCGTTGAGTAGTTTCCCGCTGTATCTGTTGTTGCTAAACAAAACTCAATGTTCGTATCTACACCACTAAAAGGATTACTGAAATTTAAGTCACTTGCTTGTTTATGTCTAT
>JBGCFJ010000318.1:0-6230 GCA_045106885.1 Saprospiraceae bacterium | reverse complement strand
GTGCTATGACTTGATTTTTTGAAGAAAACTATCAAGAGGAAAGTAAATTCCGACCCGTAAAGCGGATGGGGGGCTATAACCTCCCTGAAATTTTAATCTAATTATGAGTTGGTACTTATTATTGATTGCTATATTCGCACTATCTTAAGCGTTCCTCAGTTCTATATCCGCTAAACATTTATGAATAAAAGCCTCCGATAAAGATGGGACATCTTGACCGTCATTTAGCTGATGAACTAACCCCTTAAAATTATTACAACCAGCTGGAATTCGGTCACCAATATATCGGTCTCTTTTGGCGAGGTCCATCAACCTTAAAATTAAAAATTGATATTACAAAAAATGTCAAGTCAAAATCTAAATCCGTTGGGAAAGCTAATCCGTTGGGCTTTAAAAAAAGTATATCCCTAACGGATTTAATTTCCCAACGGATAATTATCAGTTTATTAGCTAACGCTCTAATTATGGCTCTTTTCTTATAGGTCAGCAGGTTAAGCAATATCATACTCCTTAAAATTAACCTGCTTCGTTTTTTTAATATACTCCATCGTCCGCCCTGGATAATTATTAGGGATATTTCCATTGGCAGATTTATACCAACTATCGTCAATCTGTGTCCAAATCATATTCTTTAGTCGGTCTTGCGTGGATTGATGATATTGTTCCATGCGCTCTTTTTTAATATCCAAAGAGGTCCAATTTTTCTTTTCTAAATTACTGACACATTCTGCTATATAAGTCGCTTGTGCTTCACTCATAATAATGATGGAATTATGTCCTAAATTAGTATTTGGTCCATACATCATAAAGAAATTGGGGAAATTATGGATGGTCATTCCTAAATAATTTTTAGGACCATCGTTCCATGCTGCTCGAATGGTTAAATTATCCTTTCCCCGAATATCCAAATTCATTAAAAATGGATTCGTTTTAAAACCTGTAGCATAAATTAATACATCTACTGGATGCTTGGAATCATCATCTGCAACAACACTATTCTCCGTTATTTCTTGGATACCACCAGGTATTAATTCAACATTTGGTTGGGCTAATGTGGCATAATAAGTATCTGAAAAAAGCACTCTTTTAGCGCCCATTGGATATACAGGGGTTAAATGCTCAACTAAGGCAGGGTCTTTTATATGTTCTTTGATGTATTTAATGGATTGCCATTGGTAAAGCTTTCTCAACGAATTATTTCCTTTTTTCATTAAAAAAAATAGACCACCTCCTAATAACCATAAACGCAATCGGTACATTTTTAACAGAAAAGGAAACCGACGAACCAACCCTTTTTCCCAGTCTTTATACACTCGGTCTTGTTTAGGTAACATCCAATTGGCAGAACGTTGGAAGATAGTCACCTTACCCGCACTTTTTGCTATCTCTGGAATGAATTGAATGGCACTTGCAGCATTCCCAATAACGCCAACTGTTTTCCCTGCTAAAGACACCTTATGATTCCAAATAGCAGAATGAAAATTTTCGCCTTTAAAACTATCTTTTCCTTTAAAATTAGGAATGGAAGGGTGATGTAGTTGTCCAATTGCTGTTACTAAGGTTTTACTTTTATATTGATGACCATCCTTAGTGGTAATTTCCCAATATCCTTTTGCTGCTTGCCACGCCGCCCCTTCCATTTCTTTTTGGAAATGAATCTGTTCATATAATTTATATTTTTTTGCTACTGATTTTATATAATCCAAAATCTGTGGCTGCATCGACCATTTATATTCCCAATCAGGATAAGATTCAAAAGAATAGCTATACAAAGCGGAAGGGACATCACATTCTGCTCCAGGGTAAGTATTCTCTCGCCAAGTCCCACCTACCTCTGCTGCTTTTTCAAGGATGAGAAAATCTGCTACCCCTTTTTCTTGTAATTTAATCCCCATAGCAAGTCCCGAAAAACCAGCACCAATTATTATACAAGCATGAATTTTTTCTGACATTTTATATAGTTTAAATTTTAAAGTGCAAATATCAAAGTTCAGAGACATCGAAATACAGATTTTGAACTTGAATCTGATACTTGAACTTGTTTGTGTTTTTTAAACTGTCTTAATCGTCCATTTAGGCTTCCGTTTTTCAGCAAACGCCCTAGCACCTTCCCAAAAATCATTACTATTTAACAAATCATCAAAAACTTCGTGTGGAGTGGTTACTGCATCATTTTCACTCGCAAAACCCGCTGTTTGGTTATGCAATTTTAGAGTACTTTGAATCGCCATTGGTGAAGCTTGCGTGATATGATAGGCTAATTTTTCTGCCTTCTCCATCAATTGGTCAGCAGGAACTGCGTAGTTAATGAGTCCGAGTGCCAAGGCCTTATCACAGTCGATAGCTTGTCCAGTCAACATCATTTCCATCGCTGCTTTTTTGCCAATTTGACGAGGTAATCGTTGGACGCCACCTGCACCTGCAAATAAGCCAATTTTAACTTCGGGTAAACCAAATTTGGCGTGGTCGGCTGCGACAATAATATCACAAGCCATCGCAATTTCTAAACCACCACCTAATGCTAAGCCATTAACTGCTGCAATAATCGGTTTTCGGCGATTAGGGCGACTCGTCAAGCCAGCAAAACCCATTTCAGGAATATATATTGGATTGCCTGATGCCATGTATTTCAAATCATTTCCAGCAGAAAAAGATTCGTTTCCAGCACCCGTTAAAATGGCGACTCTTAAATCTTCATCTTTTTCAAAGGCATTAAAAATACCTGATAATTCTTCATTGGCAGGTGGATGTAAAGCATTGCGCACTTCTGGTCGATTGATGGTTACTTTCAATACCCAGCCATCCCGTTCGACGGTACAGAATTTATATTTTTCTTTAAAAGTGTCGATGACTTTAGGTCGATACTTCGCTAAATCTTCCTTTTTGAAAGCAAACCGATTCCCTCTTGGGTCTGCCTCTACAAAAATAGTCGAGCCAATTAAGTCTTTTTTATGTAAAGCTTGTACCGTTTCTGTCTCTGCCATTTGTGTGCCCGCATAAAATCGTTCATTAGTGGCTTTCAACCGACCTACGATAATTGCCTTAACGGGAAATCCTTTAAAATAATGAATAGTATAGGTTTCTAGAGTCGCTTCGCCTTCTGGTTGACGATTCATTTTTACTAATGGCTTTTCATCGACTTTGGCTTGGAAGGGGCTGCTATCATTTGACGTCCACTCCCCTGCTGTTGGTTGCGTAGAATATATTCCTACAGAATGTTTCGACATCCAACCACCATTGGCATACACTAAGCCAAAACTTCCTTCGTCCTTCCGTAAATTCTCTACGACACTCGCTATGGCATGCATGGAATAATTATTTCCAGGTCCGCCAAAAAAGGCTAAACCACCAGTTTGCGTTAATGGTCGTTTATCGCCTGCTTTGATATTTAAAATTCGTTTAGATTCGTTGACTACAATTGGAAAACAACTGTAAATATCAAAATGCTGAATGTCATCAGCTGTTTTTCCAGCATTCGATAAAGCACCTAATAATGCTTGTTCCATTCCTTCGGATTGCCCCAAAGACGGACGTTCCAATAAAACCTTATCTTTAGTACTCGCATAACCATGTAAAAAGACCCATTTATCTTCGGAAATTCCTAAAGTTTTGGCATGTCCGACGGTGGTCATCAATACCGCCGCTCCTTGATTAACTCTATCTTTAGCAATCAATTTTTTGGTATAAGGCGCAATGATTAAACCGTTTCTAGGCGTAGGAGTAATGATGGTTTCTACATCATATTCCGTTTGGTCAACCGAGTATGGATTTTTAGCGGCTACTTTAGACAATTCACTAAATGTTTGTCCCATTTCTTGAGCGTAATCGGCTGGTGTTTGTTGAAGCGCTGCTCGCCGAGCATTTTCCATTAAAGCATAAAATTGCATCGGCATGATTACCTGATTCGCAATTTCTGTTCTAGTAATTAGCCTTAGTCCACTTCTACCTCTATCTTCTAATGGTCCATCTATTTTCTCGGTCCAATTGACTTTGAATTTTTGCTTTTTTATTGCTTTGGCATTCGCAATCGCTTCTCCTCCTGCTAATAAGACCAATTTACAATCTCCTGCTGCTAGTTTTTCTGCAAATTCTGACACTAGTTTTTGTGGCGAATCCCCACCTACGGAGTCATAAATTGCCCGTTTAGGATTCGCTCCAATTCGGTTGGCAATAGACCGAGGAAAATTATTGGTTCTACCCGTTTTAGCCTGATGTTGTGGGGAAGAATCAGAAAAGGTTTTGACCCCTGCGATAATATCTATTTCTTGGGCTAAAGTTGTGCTTTTTGCATCTTTTAGGGCAATTAAAGCAGCTTTTCCTGCAAGGTCTGCATGAGACGAGGCGGTCGCTAAATCATCTGGAACGGGTTCGGTTATTTGTCCGACGCCGATGATGATAGGGGTGTTATCTTTTAATTCTGACATTATTTATTGATAGTACTGGCGATATTTTGAGTCTCCAGACTCGGAATCGCTATCTGGTCGTCTCCTGACGACCGTTTATTACGAAATCTCCTACATTTCGGTCGTCAGGAGACGACCAATTTCACTTAATTTCAGATGTTATACGTATTGACCGAAAAAAGATTGCTATATCGTGCCGAAGCTACGCTCCTTAAAGGAAAAATGGACATTCAGCAATTCCTACAGACCGTTTCGAAGCTACGTTCCTTAATTTTTTACTAAAAGAGCAGCGCTCTGACCCCGTCTGTAAGATTAATTAACCCAAAATTCCTTTAAGGAGCGTAGCTTCGTCACCACAAAAAATAAATTGAAATCTTTTTGCGGTCAATAGTTATACGCACACAATATTACTAGGCCTAAACTACTTAAAAAATTAATTAAGACGTTCTATAATCGCCTCCATCAAATTCATATTATTCATCCAATCATATTCCGTGGAAGTCGGAATATCCGATGTGGTAAATTTCACAATAACGGTTGCTGTTGTTGGGTCTACATAAATCCATTGTCCGAATAAACCTTTGGCAAAAAATGAAGCTTTATCGGTATGCCACCATTGATTGGTATAATGGAAATTTTTAAAATCTTTTCCTCTTTTTGATTGAGAAAATTTCTCTATACTTCCTCCTTTTTTGATGGTTTCAACCACCGATTTGGGAACAACCTGCTGGCCATTACTTTGACCATCATTTAACATTAATAGCCCCAATCTTCCTGCATCTCTTACCGTAGAGTTAATAGCGGCACTTACCATTTCGTAGCCATTGGGGTCACGAACAACAAAACCATCTTGCTCTGCGCCTATTTTTGACCATACTTTTTCACTCATCACTTCAGAAGGTTGTTTGCCCGTCACTTTGCTAATAATCATTCCGATGACTTCCGTATTTAGACTGACATAATGAAATAATTCATCCTGATTATCGCCTGATTTTACACTTTTAAAATAATCCACTACATTATCAAATTCAGGTTTAATTTTAGGATTGACCACAAATCGAGTCACCCGACTAAATTTGTAAGCATCTGACCTTGGGTCTAAATAAACCTCATCAAATTTAATGTTAACGGTCATATCCATCGCTTTTTGTACGGGTTGCCCGTCCCAAGCTGTACCTTTTAGTGCTGGTAAATAATGAGTGATGGGTTGTTGAAAATCAATTTTTCCTTCTGCTGCCAAAATAGCTGCGGTTAAACCTGTCAATGATTTGGATACTGAGAACCAATTATGCCTAGTGCTTTCGGTCATATTCCCAAAGTACTTTTCGTAGATAATTTTCCCTTTGTTAATGACTAAAAAGCCATCTGTTCGATTAGAATCTAAATGTTCTTCAAGGCCATAAATTTCACCATCAAATTGTTCGATTTTTAAATCCGTTAAATCAAAATTTCCTTTTTCTAAGGGAATGGTTGTTGCCCCTTTGGCGATTGTTCCAACATCAAATAATTTATCTACATTTTTGATGGCCCAATGTTTGAAAGGTGGTCTTAACCAATTTGTCTTAGTCAATCCTTCAGGTCTTGGGTCTTCAACTTGTACTTTTTTTGCAGGTGCTACCTCCGTAGTAGCGGTTTCTTTTGCTTGTTGTTGACAGGCTGAAAAGGAAAGTAGGATTACTAGAATTAGGAAGAGGGGTGTTTTGAATTGCATTTATTCATTGTTATAGTTAAAAAGTTGATGTAGCTTAGACCTCTGGTCTGAGTAGATTTCGTAACTAGTGGTTCACGCAAGAAGTAAATGGTAGTTTAGACGAGCTTATTTTGGTC
>JBGCFJ010000317.1:0-7475 GCA_045106885.1 Saprospiraceae bacterium | reverse complement strand
AAAATAAAAAATATTAAATTCAGTTAACGTAAATAACGTAAAACGACACATTATTCTGTATTTAGCCTAAATTAATACTAATTAAAGAATATAATATTGTTTTAATTTTATTTACCTCTTTAATTTCTACCGAAACCCAAGTTAAAATATCTGTATTTTATTAAATCAAAGTGTCCGACACCTTTTTTCAGTAAGACCTTTTAACCAAAAAATAAATCCGTAGCGGTGCTATGCATTGATTTTTTGGCTAAAACTATCAAAAAAATAAGCTCCCTGAAATTTTAATCTAATTATGAGTTGGTACTTACTACTTAGATCTTATTAACCTCATCAACTCATTAATCTCATTTCCTTACTACTTTTTCAATCCCCCATAAACAGTAGTGGAAGCCATCAAACCTCCATATTCTAAACCTAAAGTACGGTCTTTAGCGATTTTTATATAAGCTGGGTCGGTAGTCATTTCGACAAATTTTTGAATAGAAGGGTATTCTACTAGTAAGACCACTTGTGGTTGTTCTTCAGCATCACCGATGACCGTTGCATTAACATCGCCTCTCCACAATAATCTTGCCCCTACTTTTTTCATAAAAGGCAGTACATTCTGACCATATCTAGCATAAGCCATCTCACCCGTTTCATCCCCATTCCCTGTTTTATTTTTGTAACGGAGAATATTAATCATAACGACAGGGGTATCTTTTGGATAATTGGCAACTAAGGCTTTAAATTGTTCTGGCGTCGGATGGATATGGTTAGTTAATTGCATATTAATTAGTTGAAAATGAAAAAATCTTCTAAAATTAGTATAAAAATACTATTTCAATTAACAACCAAGCTGAAATTTGCTAAAATTGTCTTTGTCAAAAGAAATAGACTGCCAGCGAATGCTTATCAGTCAACAGGTGCTTTATATTTTGCCTTTTATTAGTCCACGGAAACGATTGGCTAAAGGGCAGTATTTTTATCGCATTCGAGTTAGACAACAATTGTAGGCTACCCTTCTAACGTTGTAAACTACTAAATAAATTTTTCTGGATTTGTAGTAGTTGAAAAAAACATAAATGACTGATTATCAATTTAATAATTTTGATTTGTCGTAATTTTTGAGTATTGGAATTAATTGTTTTTTTACTAAATTTACAATCTTAGAAGAGTAGCCCAATTGTATAATAATGCTTTTTTACTCAGATAATTGTCGTCCTACAAGGAGGGTATTTCCCACACCCGCCTTGTTTTATTTACTTCCAACCCTTTTTTATTCCCTTTAGTTTTTTGCAATTAAAAAAAATGAATTAGCTTTGGCTGTTATATAAGTAGTTCAAGTTACGGATAAGTGGTAGTATAGACTTCAGTTGTGCTGATTACCCCTAAGTTTGAAAGTGAAAAAATTAAGGGCTTTAGCCCTGACCCCGTCTGTAGAAATGCCGAATATCCAATAAAAACCTTTAAGGAGCATCGCTTCGACCCCCAATTTCTAATGGTGTCGAGGCTAACGCCCCTTAATAATTTGGTAAATCCGATAAGTCTACAGACAGAGCCGAAGCTAAAGCTCCTAAGTTCCATCAAAAAAGATATGGGTAATCAGTACAATTAAAGTCTATATTACCTGTTAAATTAACATTGTCCAAAACTTGGATTAAGTAATTCTACATTAAGACTCTAAGTAAAATTTAATTTTCAATTTTCAATTTCAAACCACCTTTGGCGGGAATTTGAGGTTGAAGTTGAAGTTGAGATTAACAATTATCGACATTTTAAATTATCGACAATTTGTTGGTTTTAAATTTTGTGTAAGAGCCTAAGAAATCAGACCATTTTACTGTCAAAAGTCAGACTTCATTTGGGAATAAAATCAATTTTACGGTCTTTTGGGGTCTATTTTCTGACAATGAAATGGTCTGACAGTCAATTTTAATTGACGGTCTGACCTCTAAAGTCTTAATATAGAAGTAATAGTACAAGATTTTTCGGGGAACTGAAGTTCCCCTATACGAAAACCCTATTATAAAAAATAAAATATAATCAAAATGAGTCGAAAAATCCGCATGGGAATGGTTGGTGGAGGTATTGGTGCTTTCATTGGAGGCGTTCACCGCATGGCAGCAGCTTTGGATGGAGAAATAGAATTAGTTTGTGGGGCATTTAGCAGTAATCCAGAACGGTCAAAAGCATCAGGAGAAGAATTACATTTACCTGCCAATAGAGTATATGGTAGTTATGATGAAATGATTCAGGCAGAAAAAAAATTGCCTTTGGGCGAACGTATGGATTTTGTGTCTATTGTGACGCCTAATCATGTACATTACGGTCCTGCAAAAATGGCTTTAGATAATGGTTTTCATGTTATTTGCGATAAGCCACTTTGTTTTAACATGCGAGAGGCGAAAACTTTGCAAAAAACGGTAGAAAAAACAGGATTGATTTTCGCTTTGACGCATAATTATACGGGCTACCCAATGGTTAAGCAAGCTAAAGCGATGGTCAAGCATGGAGACTTGGGAGCTATTAGAAAAGTGGTTGTAGAATACCCACAAGGTTGGTTATCGACTAAGTTGGAAGATTCTGACCAGAAGCAAGCAGCTTGGCGGACAGACCCTAAACGGTCTGGCGTAGCGGGTGCAATTGGTGATATAGGCACACATGCAGAAAACCTAGCGGAGTATATCACAGGTTTAGAAATTTCTGAATTATGTGCTGATTTAAGCACTTTTGTAGATGGGCGATTATTAGATGATGATGGCAATATTTTATTGCGTTTTAATAATGGTGCCAAAGGCGTATTACATGCTAGTCAAATTTCTGCGGGTGAAGAAAATGCTTTAAATATTAGAGTATATGGTGAAAAAGGAGGCATCGAATGGCATCAAATGGAACCGAATACTTTAATTGCAAAATGGTTGGATAAACCAATGCAAATATTGCGAACAGGTGGGGAAGGTTTATATCCAGAATCATCCGAAAGTTCGAGAATACCAGCAGGACATCCAGAAGGATATTTAGAGGCATTTGCAACGATTTATAAAAACTTTGCAAAATGTGTTAGAGCAAGAATTGATGGAACTACTGTTGACCCAATGTTTGAGGATTTCCCAACGGTAGCAGATGGTGTAAGAGGAATGGAATTTGTAGATAAGGTAGTAAAGTCTAGTAAAAAAGGTGCAAAGTGGATTAAATTATAGCGACTTAATGAAATTAGTTATAATTTTGCGTCTTAATATAACTAATAAAAACTTAGGCACTTTTAAGTTGCTTAATTTTAAATACCTAAAATTTTAATATTATGGCTGCAGCAGCAGGAACTGGAAAATATTGGGGACTTTTTGTTGTCTCTACTTTGGTAATGATTGCAATGTTAATTTGGATGAACGAATGGTTTTGGTTAGCACTTCCTTTTTCTTTGACTTATTTAGTTAAAGCATTGGATGTTGTAGACGCTGACTAAATTGGATTAGCAGTTCATTACCTCTTCCTTTTAAAGGAAAAAATCGGTATCGAATTTATTTCGGTACCGATTTTCTATTTTAAGATACCTCCAATAAAAAAGTCCCTGAAATGTAAAAACACTTCAGGGCCATGTTGTAGATTGAATTAGGTTACAATTAACCTAGTGCATCTTATAGACGATAAGTATTGACTTGTCGTTTATAGAAAACAATGGCTAAAAACCTAAATGGGAAATCCTTTTAAGGAAGGGGAGAAAATTTAAGGAATGATGAACTATAAATGATGAAGGATGAATTCGTAGTCTTGAAAAATATAGCTATTTATCACTTATTTTAGGTGCTATTTTAAGCTACACTCGTCAAAAAAACTCTATGGACTCCGTGTACTCTGTTACTCCATGGTAAAAACCAAACTATACTCGTCAAGGGGCTTTATGGTAAAGCATAAGTCTCCGTCCTCAAAAGAGTAAAGACAAAAAAGCGCAGAGGGGATACCCTTTTGTCTTTCTCTTTGAAAACATTGTGTTAAACTACTGGGAATGAATAATTACTTATTCGCTACGTCTCTACATGTTCTTAATTAAAAAAATTAATGACAATAAAAACAGCATAAAAAGAATGATAATTTTTATTTAAAAATAAAAATTGTGACAAAAAATATTTTTTTTAGAAAGAAAAACTGAAGGAAATAATGACTATTACATTGTAATAAAAGTAATTTATCAGCTTGACGTGCCTTCCGAGCGCAGCTATGCTCCCTTAAAAATTCCCCACCGAGTCGCCGAGGCGGAATATCAAATAACTTTTACTGCACAATCATACTATTAAAAATGTAGTAATTCAAGCGTTTTGTGTAAGTATAAATTTGTCAATACTATAGGTAAAACGCTTGAATTGTAAAAATACTAATTTACCAAACTCGTCCAATTCGTTGACCATCCTTATATTTTACAACAAAGGCGTCGGCAAAGCCATATTGAACGACTTGTTGTTTTATTTTTTCAGCTGCTTTTTTATTTTTCAAGTCTGTAATTAACACACGAGTGACCCCTATTTTAGGGACTTTTTCTGTTACAATTTGACCAATGTGTTTTACTTTATTATATCTAGAATGATTAATGTCGTGGTAATTGACGGCGACTACTTGAACCTTATAATAGATTCCAATACTATTATTCCCTGCCGCAGATTTAGTATCTTTAACTGTTTTGGAGGGATTAATCGTTATACTAGCACTAGCAGTTGAGTTTTGTTTTCTAATCGGAGAACTATTAATTGGGGCTTTCTTTGGCTTATTATCAATAATATCATCATTAATACTTGCTGTTGCTGTCGTGTAGTCGGGAATTGTGGCTTGTTTTGTTTTTGGTGACGTATTCGTTATAATCGCTTGATTAGTTGTTTTCTTATCTAAAGAGAAAATATGGGTATAATCAATATTGCCATTTGTATTATAAGAATCGAAGTCATACACATTTTTAAGATAGCCCACTTTTTCAGTAACTAGCCTTAGTTTTTTATCTGGTAAAATCTGAAACCGATAATTAGGTTGTGCAATTTTTTTAGAAGACAACAACTTTGCTTTGCTACCACTTATTTCATAAAGAGAAATTCGCACATTGCTAATCGGTGCCATTGTTTCTTTATCCATCACTTGTCCTAAAGCGTAGAGTTTATTAGATTTTTCTTTAATACCAAATTCAAAAATGTCTTCATGTTGAGTAGAAATTTTTTCTGCACCGTAAAGTCGATTAGAGGCTAAAAAACCACCTTTGCCTGAAGGTTTTAGTACATAATAAAAATCATCTGCACTAGAGTTAATAGGTATGCCTAAGTTTTCTACAGTAGTCCATTGGTCTAAAGCACCTTTTGCTTGAAAAATATCCCAACCACCTAAAGTGACTTTTCCATTAGAACTATAGTAAAGGGTATTGTTTGTCAGGTCGTAAAAAGGAGTGATTTCGTCTCCTATGGTATTTATTTTTTCTCCTGCATTAATAGGATAGGTAAAGTCTATATCATCACTTGCTATATTTCGAGTACTATACCATATATCCATTTCTCCAAAACCACCAGTTCTATCAGAAGCAAAATAAAGAATTTCTTGTCCATTTTCGTGAATTACCCAAGGTTGGGTCGTCGTATTCGCATCTACAACATTAATATAATCTCTTAATCGAATGGGGTCTGACCATTTTGATTGTTCTCTTTTTACTACATAAATTTCGCATTTGGAATTTAAGCCATCTCCATTATCACAAAGTGTGAAATAGAATCTTTTAGCATCTGGTGCAAAAGAGCCATTTGCGAAATGTTTATTTGGAAAGGCAGGTAATCCATCTGCCAATACTGACTTTTTCCAAGTGCCATTTTTTCTTTGTGTACGGAATAAATAAGCCTGATTCCCTTTCATCGTTGACGAATAATATAATAAGTCATCAGAGTATGGAAGAGGCGCAAATTCTATAGAAGGCGAGTTGATATTTTCATTTAAATGTTTGATTTGAATAGTAGAGAGTGTTTTAGTTTTAGCTAAAATTAATCCTTTTTCACAGCCTTTTATTTCATTAGCTACAATATTATTAATGATAGCTTTATCCTTTCCTTGGTAAGCATTGATAAAGTAAATAAATTCCGATTTTGCCAACTCATATTGCCCGTCCTGTTTTAAAGCACGAGCATATTTTAGTCCAACAAGTGGAAAGCGTTTATTTTCTGCTTTGACGTGTTGAAGGGTATGAATGGTCTTTTTAAAATCTTTAATAAGATAATAAGCCGCTCCTGCTTTATAAATTAGTGCTAAATCTTTTGGTTGTTGTTGCCAAGCATCTTCATAGTGAGCAGCGGCATCAACGTATTGAGTGGCTTCAAATAATTTATCGGCCAGTTTCTTGTGTTTTTTCCAATTTAGTTCTTCTTGTGCTGTTAATACAGAGAGGGAGCATACCATTGCTAGGAGTAGGGAGGAAATTCGTGTCATCATTGCCTGTTTTATTTTGTGTTACTCATAGTTTAACTAATAACTGAAAAAACAGTTTTTAGTATATTATAAACCTTTATAATAAGACAACAAATATCAAACCAAATTATAATATCAAATTAAAACAAAGAATGGGAAGGCATGATTCGTCTAAAAATAGCATTCTTTTAACAGTTCTCAACGATTGTATACTGTTTTAACGCTAATTAGCTAGTAAACTTTCTAAAATTCTAGGAAAATAATAATGTTCTAATTTTAGCACATTTTTAGCAATATCCTGAGCTGAATCGGTAGTAGCAACAGGGCAGCTTGCTTGAAAAATAATATTCCCTTCATCATAATGTTCATTCACATAATGTAAGGTGATACCAGAAGTTGACTCATTATTCGCTCGAACTGCTTGGTGAATATATTGTCCATACATTCCTTTGCCACCATATTTGGGGAGTAAAGCAGGATGAATGTTGACCATTCTATTAGGAAAATGCTTTACTAAATAAGGAGGAATGAGCCATAAAAAACCAGCTAAAGCAATAAAATCAATTTGGTAATCTGCCAAATCAGTTAATAAATCTTCACTTTGATAAAAATTAGTTCTATTAATTAATAAAGTAGAAATCCCCTTACTTTTAGCCATATCTAACACTTTTGCTGTCTTTTTGTTAGAAATAATTAAAGCAACATTAATGGTAGGATGGTTGTTGAAATGTTCAACTATTTTGGTTGCGTTACTACCTGTACCCGATGCGAAAATGGCTATATTTTTCAATATTTAAAAATTTATGAAGAGTGATTGCTAAAGTAATATTTTATCTTGTTAATTGAAGATTGAAAATACTTGTATAAAGCACAAAATTATCTCTTTTTTTTATTATTCCTTAATAGTCTTTCAAGTAAATAGTGTCTGTTACTCGTAATCGCCAAATAAATTGGAACTGTAAATTATCGGTTGATAGGACTTACAAAGTTTTCAAAACTTGGGAAGTCTAAGTTATTGAAAAATAAGGCTTTCTAAGTTTTGAAAACTTCGCAAGTCTGTTCATTGAGAA
>JBGCFJ010000316.1:0-3908 GCA_045106885.1 Saprospiraceae bacterium | reverse complement strand
TAAGAAACTCAAAAAATGCGTCCATAATCCATTATGCAAGCATTTTTTGAATTCCTTAGAAGAAAAATTGACTGGTCTAACTGGCTAATTATATTCTCCACTTTGCCTAAGTAGTCAGTCCAGTTAATATTGTCGGGTAATTTGGTGTCTTTTATAGCTGTACGTCGTTAAAAATACTCGCCATAGCAAAGGCTATGTCTGCGTTTTTTGCCTAGTACAACTTCAAAATTCATCCAAATACAACCCGACACTATCATCTTGACTGACTACTAAGGAACGTAGCTTCGGCACGAAATAGCAATCTTTTTTCGGTCAATATTCCTAAACACCGTTACTTGAACAGTCTCGAAAAGTTTTATTTTTCTAAAAAAACCTTTTCTTTCTCCTTCCTCAAATGTCTTCTTTAAGACAACTATTTTATTGCTTTCTATTTAAGCTCCTTTTTAGCAATGTATAAATGCTTTGGTGTAATAAAAATATAGCGCACATGCAACTATAAGCATTCAAAACACACTAATGGTTCAAGACATAAATCCTCCGAAAGAATTGGAGCAGGCATTGACAGGTTAAATCGGCGTCTTTTTCCGTTAGCATCCCACCCGCTTTGCGGTTCACTAAATAAATTCATTCCCCGAATCAATTTATTTAGTTCATGTTATTTTTTGCTCAAAGAGCGAAGGCTATTCTCAAAAGCCACCCCATCCGTAAACGGTTCACAAACGGTGTTTGCTCATCTTGCCTAACGAAAAAATACACTCGATTAAACTATCAATTACTTATGACTTGAACCACTAAGCTGTTTAGTAAAAAAGACAAATTGATAAATATTTAATAATAAACACTTTTGTTTTTTGAATATTTTTACCTTTGCGAAAAAATAACTCAATTTGAGGACTTAAACCAATTAAATATAGTTTAAATCCTCATCGAATCACTAGATTTATGAAGAAGAACCTGACGTTCCAACTTGCGCTCATCGCAATATTGTTTACTCCAAGCTTTCTTTTTGGGCAAGTCAACCCTGCTGACTCTATCCAAATTACGGCTAATTATAAAAATATAGCCATACCAAATGTATTGGGACAGCTAGCGCAAGATTTAAATATCCAATTCTACTACCAAGCAGACGAATTACCAAAGCGAACCATCAATCGCAACTTTCAAAAAGCACCCTTAAGTGAAGTTTTAAATGACTTATTTCGAGAAACAAGCTTAGGCTATATGTTCTATCGAGATTATGCTATTATCATAGCCCCACAAGGTGTAATTAATGAAAGTTTTTCTTCTAATTATTACCAAGCATTAGAAGAAGCACAAAATAGTGAAGATAGTCGCAGTGCTAAAAAACGGAAAATTATCATTGGTAACGTCGCACAAATGAATCCTTCTGGTAAAGCAGTTGTCAAAGGAACCATAAAAGATGCGCAATCTGAAGAACCTATTATTGGGGCAACTATCTTTTTTGCGGAACTCAATTCTGGGTCAGCGACTGACTTTGATGGTAATTTTGAGGCAGAGGTACCCGTTGGTGAGTACGAAGTTACTGTTCAGTACATTGGTTACGAAGATGTCAGAAAGAAAATTGAAGTATATAGTGATGGAGAAATGTCTTTTGAGATGTTTAAATCAGCTATTAACTTAGAAGAAGTCATTGTAAGAGCACAAGCAGCAGATGCCAATGTGGAAAACGTACAAATTGGGGTAACCACTTTGGATGTCAAAGACATTAAAAAATTACCTGCCCTATTTGGAGAAGCAGATGTAGTTAGAACGCTTTTATTAAATCCTGGTGTTAGTACTGTAGGTGAAGGTGCAACAGGTTTTAATGTTCGGGGTGGTTCTGTCGATCAAAACTTGGTTATCCAAGATGAAGGATTTATTTTTAATGCCTCTCACGCCTTGGGTTTCTTTAGTACATTTAATCCTGATTTAATTAGGGGAGTAGATTTATATAAAGGAAATATTCCTGCTCAATATGGTGGTCGTTTGGCATCCGTATTAGATGTACAAATGCGAGATGGTAATTTTGAAGAGTTCAAGATTAAAGGTGGTGCAGGGCCTGTTTCTAGTAGAATATCTGTCGAAGGACCAGTCATTAACGGAAAGAGTTCTTTCTTAGCTGGTTTTCGGTCTACTTACGCCGATTGGTTATTAAATTTAATCAATGTGGAAGAAGTGAAGAAAAGTTCAGCTTTTTTCTACGATGCTAATTTAAGGTATACCCATAGAGCAAATGATAAAAATACCTTCATTCTCTCAGGATATGCTTCTTCTGATGACTTTACTTATAATGAAGAATTTGGATTTAGTTATCAGACTTTGATGGGGCAATTTATTTATAATAGAACGGTTAGTGACGTAGCTTATAATAAATTTTCTTTGGTAGCTAGTTCTTACGAAAACACGCAAACAGATTTAGGAGAATTGACTGGAGCGGCTTTGGATAATAAATTCTCTTACATTAAGTTCAAAGATAAATTTACTTTTAGTCCACAAAAAGAATTAACCTTAGATTTAGGGGTTTCAGCCATCTATTATATTACCGAACCAGGAGAAATAAATCCATTAGGGGATTTATCTCAGGTCGTTTCTAGTAGATTAGAGCAAGAAAAAGGTTTAGAATCTGCGGCTTTTGTAAATGCAAGTTATGAAATATCTTCTGCTTTAGAAGTTTCAGGTGGACTTAGATTTGCGCTCTATAACTTCTTGGGACCAAAAACGGTGAACCAATATGCAGGTGATGATAATAGCAGTCTAGAAAATTTAATTGGCTCAGAAGAATTATCTGGTTCTATTGCTTCCTATAATAGTCTTGAGCCAAGAGTCTCCTTGCGTTATAGACTAGGAAAAGGTACCTCTTTTAAAGCGGGTTATAGTCGAACTGCTCAGTTCATCAACCAGATTTTTAATACGGATACGCCTACACCAACCAGTCAATACCAATTAGCGACAAAATATATCAAACCACAACGGTCGCATAATGCTTCTATTGGTTTCTTTAAAAACTTCAAGGACAACCTTTGGGAAACTTCCGCAGAGGTTTTTGCTAGAGATATAGACCAAACCTTTGATTATAAGGATTTTGCAGAATTAAATGTCAATCCGTTCTTAGAAACAGAAATTATTAATGGAGTTGGTAGAGCAGCTGGTGTAGAGTTAAGTATTAAAAAGAATAGAGGTACCGTAAATGGTTTCTTAAGTTATACTTATTCAAGAACTGAATTACAAATCGAAGGCATTAATAAAGGAGATTGGTATCCAAGTAATTTTGACAAGCCACATGATTTATCCTTGGTATTAAATTATAATCCAAATCAACGACATACCGTAACAGCAAGTTTTAATTATGGCTCAGGTAGACCAGCCACGCCACCTTTAGGTAATTATGAAACAGAAAGAGGCTTAATTGTTCCTATTTATTCTGAAAGAAATCAAGTAAGAATTCCAGCTTATCACCGTTTAGACTTAGCCTATACCATTGGTAGAAGTTATAAGAAAACGAACAAATTTAAGACAAGTTGGACCATCTCTATTTATAATGTATACGGTCGAAAAAATGCTTTCTCTGTATTCTATACACAAGCAGCATTCCAACGACCACAGGCTAATAAATTGGCTATTTTAGGTTCTGCTTTCCCCGCATTAACCTTTAATTTAGAGATTTTATAAAATATTTATTGTTAAATTGTTGTAGGAAATCTAAAACGACAATTTTAACAATAAAACAATGCGCAATTTAACCTTATACTACAAATAATTTAAAGGAAGCTTGAAAGGAATCACCCCAATTTTCATCTTCTTCCCTTAAGTTTTAAAATTAATTCAATGAAAGTATCAAAATTTATAGAACGCTTTACCCTCCTTATTATCTTTTCTATAGGGTTATTTGGCCTATCCAGTTGTTTGGA
>JBGCFJ010000315.1:0-5900 GCA_045106885.1 Saprospiraceae bacterium | reverse complement strand
GTGAACCGCTTGCGGATGGGATGCTTATTCAGCATAGCCGTAGCTACGTTGAATAATTTTAACGCAGCTAAAAGATGAAAATTCGCTGAATTTGAACCGCAAAGCGGATGGGCAGCGAATCCGTCAGGCTGGTAGGTTATTATTTTCCTCATCCCTTACTTCGCTGCCCGAATAACCGTATTCCGCTGTATCCAACAAGGCACTCTAAAAGTACCGCCTTCTTTCAATCCACGAATAAAAATATCTTCTTTATTGGGCATGTATTGGGCATAGCGACGAATAAATTTATTGGCTTCTGGGGCAGCAGCAGGGTCTAAGCGTTTGGCTTTATTCCACATATCTAGAGCGACCCAAACAACGACTTGACTATCGAAGCCTGTACCTGGTCCACAAAGTGGACCACTAGAGGCATATAATCTACCAATGATGAGATAAGGTTCTCCCCAGTTAGGTTTGAACTCAGCGGCTTTTAAAGCGTATGCTCTAGCTTTAGAAAATTTTCTTAAATGCACATAATAGACTTTGGCAATTCTTAGGGTATAAGTTGCTTTTTTCTCTACATCCGTTTCGTTGGCTAATAATTCTTCGTAGTATTCAATCGCTTTTTTGTATTCCCCATTTCTTAAGGCATCTGTTCCTAATTTAGCAGGAGAGGTAGCAACCATTGTAACGGTTCTACACTTTTGGTCATAAGCTGCATTCAAAGCGACTAAAGCTGTATCTTCGACGGCACAACCACCCCATTTTAAACGACTGTAAACGGTGGTTAAAATATCACAATCTTCTGGATTTTCTTTGAATTCTGCGTAGTATTTTTCTTTAAAATAGGCACAATCAAAAAAGCCTTTGATGGTTTCCAAATCTTCTAAACGAATGGGGGCATATCCTTCAATTATTTTCCAAGATTCACAAGCTCTTCCTTTGCAATCCGCCACTCCTTTAGCGATGGTTTCTTTGATTAAGTTTTGATATTTGAAAGCTTCTTCGTGTGTTAATTTTTCTTCGAGCGTCAAATCAACTAAAGTAGCCGTAAAAGGATTAACGATAAAATAAGGCATATCCGACCCTTCAGTATCTGCTACTTCTTTAAAGATTTGGTAAATTTCTTCTGGACTTGATTTATGCGGATAATTAAAATAAAGATTGAACCCTTTTAACCCTTTGTATTGCGCTGCCTTTTTAGGGTAACATTTAGACGCTTCATCATACAGCGCAAATATTTTATCGATATAAGCAGACTTTTTATCTAAGTCGGTTTCTTTGCCATACATCCACTTATACAACTTCACCCCATCCATAAAATGATAGTCTCTTAATCCGTCCGCTGCTGGGGCCATTTCCATGGCTTTTTCCCAAAGCGGCATCGCTTCTTCAAAATTCTTTGTCTTGATTAAGTCTCGATACAATACATGTGCATCTTCTGCATCACTTGGGCTGGTGGATTCAAAAAACTTCCCACAGGGGCTTAAGTCTTTCCGTACAGGTGGCGGAGGCGGAGCTTCCACCACTTCTTCGACAATTTTTGGCGTACAAGCCATTACGAAAAATAACAATAAAAGAGCTAATTTGGATAAATGTAGTTTCGTATTCATCACTCAAGTATTTTATATGAAGATTTGTGATTTATTGGGTAAAGTTAAGAATTTCAACAAACCTAATACCCGATGGGCAAACCACTTTGTTTTATAAAGATGAAGATAAGCCGTTTTATGGTGCATATTATAACTCATAAACCTCTTCTCTGCAACTATATAGTGAAATATTACACTAGCTTTAAAAAGGAATCAAATTTATTTAAAATGTGGGTTAGTTCAAATTGAATACATTGAAGAGGTATCCTCGGTAGCATGTACAATTTTTGATATAACAGGAAAGGTAGTTTTTCGGCAAGCAAATTTATCAAGTGGAGAGACGGTTGATATTAGTGCATTAGTGAGTGGCAGCTATTTTATACAATTGCAAAATGAGGAGGTCATTCATTCCGCACTTATTCAAAAACTATAGAGAATGGAATCTAGTGGTGAGTCGTAAACTGTGAGTTGTAAGTAGTGAGCAATATTTACAACTCACCACTTACAACGCATCACTTATTTTATTTCCCAAGTCGTTCCTCCAGCAATCATTGCATCCAAATCTCCTTCTCCTAACTGGTCAACTGCTTCATCTAATTGAGCGAATAACATATCATCATAAGTAGGTCGCTCTGTAGAATAAATCACCCCAAATGGTCTTGGCAAAGCAGCTGGATTAGTGCGTGGGTCATCAAAGAAACGCGTTAACATTTGTCCTTTGATTTGGTTGTGTTCATCGTGAATCCACAAATCATCTACGGTATATTTACCTTCCGTCAAATCCACAATAACAGGCTTAAAACCATCTAAACGAATCCCTTTAGTACCGCCACCAAAAACGAGTGGTTGCTCGTGTTCTAGGTAAATCGTTGTATCAGGTCTACTTTTCTTTTCTGTAAAAGTAAAGAAAGCACCATCATTAAAAATATTACAATTTTGATAGATTTCTACAAGTGCGGTGCCTTTATGGAAATAACTACGCTTCAACATTTCTTTCAAATGCTTCGGGTCTCTATCCATGGAGCGAGCCACAAAAGTTGCATCTGCCCCCATTGCCAATGCTAAGGGATTAATCGGATGGTCTAAAGAACCTAATGGACTAGATTTGGTCTTTTTTCCTACCTCAGAAGTTGGCGAATATTGCCCTTTAGTCAATCCATAAATCTCGTTATTGAATAATAACATATTGATGTCTAGATTCCGGCGCAAAGCGTGAATCATGTGATTACCACCAATAGAGAAACCATCTCCATCACCTGTAATCATCCAAACATCTAATTCAGGATTTGCCAATTTTAAACCTGCGACTACCGCAGGGGCACGACCGTGAATGGAGTGCATCCCATACGTTTCCATGTAATAAGGGAAACGAGAAGAACAACCAATTCCAGAAATAAAAACGGTATCATCTTTATTTAATGCCAATTCTGCTAAGACCGATTGTACTTGCTTCAAAATGGAGTAATCTCCACACCCTGGACACCATCTTACATCTTGGTCGGTGGCAAAATCTTTGGCTTTTAGTTTTTTTATGACTGTATCTGCTGGTAAAGTAGACATTATATCGTTGATTGTTTTTCAATTCAGAATTTTCAAATACGCTCTTTTGAAAATTGAAAATTGAAAATTGAAAATTTAATACGTTTCACAAACGCTTCCCACAAAATGCTTCAATTCTGCCTTTGAAATCGGCACGCCTTGAATTTTATTATATTGTAAAATGGGAATTTGGAATTTATCTCGAATGATTCTAGCCAATTGCCCATTATTAATTTCTGGTAAAATGACTTTATCAAAACTACGTAATAATTTACCTAGATTTCTAGGAAAAGGGTTGAGGTATCTCAAATGAGCATGCGCCACACTATGTCCTTCCATTAATAAATCATCGACTACAGATTGAATCACCCCATAAGTAGAACCCCAGCCTAAGACTAAGACATTTCCTCTTACGGGACCATTATCAATTTCCTGTTCTGGAATATGATTGGCTATTTCATCGACTTTTGCTTGACGAATCTTTGTCATATATTCGTGATTCGCAGGGTCATAAGAAACATTCCCTGTATTGGCTTCTTTTTCTAAACCACCTACTCTATGCGCTAAACCTTTTGTACCTGGAATAGCCCAACCTCGAACATGTCTTTCATCTCTTTCATAAGGCATAAACTTTGCTGCTTCGTCCTCTGTCGGAGACACAAAGTTGACTTCAATAGCAGGAATATCTGCTGCCTTCGGAAATTTCCAAGGTTCTGCACCATTCGCAATATAGCCATCGCTTAATAAGATAACGGGCGTCATGTGCTGCAAAGTCATTCGGCAAGCTTCATAAGCTGCCTCAAAACAATCAGATGGTGACTTGGTCGCAATAACGGGTAAAGGGCTATCTCCATTTCTACCATAAAAAGCCTGTAATAAATCCGACTGCTCTGTTTTCGTTGGTAATCCTGTAGAAGGTCCACCTCTTTGCACATTCACAATCACCATCGGCAATTCTAGCATCAAGCCTAAACCAATCCCTTCTCCTTTCAAAGCGACGCCAGGGCCAGAAGTACCAGTAATCGCTAAGTTACCACCATAAGCAGCACCAACCGTGGCACAAACTGCCGCAATTTCATCTTCTGCTTGAAAAGTTTTAACGCCAAAGTTTTTATAACTTGCTAAACCGTGCAAAATATCAGATGCAGGCGTAATAGGGTAGGAGCCATAAAATAATGGCAACCCAGATTTTTTAGCAGCCGTTACCAAACCCATCACCAATGCCTGATTGCCCATGATACTTCGGTAAGTACCTTTTTCCATTGGAGCGGGCTCGATATTATAAGTGGTGGTAAATGTCTCTGTTGTTTCGCCATAATGATACCCTGCTTTTAAGGTTTTCATATTGGCTTCTAAAACATCTGGCTTCTTTTTAAATTTTCTATTTAAATAATCGATGGTTGATTGTAAATCTCGATTATATCGCCAGTATAAAAAGCCCAAGACAAACATATTTTTACATCGGTCTTTTTCTTTCATACCCAAAGGAGATTCCTTCAAGCAGGTTCTAGTCAGTTTGGTGACGGGCATTTCATAGACCGTGAAGCCTTGAGCAATAGCATCCTCCGTCGGCTTTGCTCCATCTTCATATTTAGCTAAACGCAAATTCTTTTTATCGAAACCGTCCGTACTAGCGATAATCGTTCCTGCTCGTTTGATTTGTCCTAAGTTGGCTTTTAAAGCGGCCGCATTCATGGCAACTAAGACATCAAATTCATCACCTGGTGTAAAAATCTTTTTACTACCAAAATGCAATTGAAAACCAGAAACACCTGCAAGCGTTCCTTGGGGCGCTCGAATCTCCGCAGGGAAATCAGGGAACGTTGCCAAATCACTTCCCGTCAAGGCGGTATCATTGGTGAATAAAGTACCCGTTAATTGCATTCCGTCGCCAGAATCTCCTGCAAATTTGATGGTTACTTCTTCTGTTGTTTGAGCTATTGTACTCATTTATTTATTTTGAATTTTATTTATTTCTAAATCCTTTACAAAAAAAGCCTTCCTGTTGTTGGAAAGGCTATTAGACTTGTTACCCTTTAAATTACAGCCATCTGAAAATATCTTTTTCTGCTATTTTCCTCTAAAAAATTATTTAATAGAAGGACTATTTAAAAATTTTTTAAAGAAAACTATCAAAAAAATCTAAATTTCATATAGCTATTTTCAAAGGGTAACAAGTCTATTATTGATTTATATTTTATTACAAACCATTGACAAATACCTTTCTTTACCAGATAAAGCAACAACAGCCTTTATTATTTTTATTTAAAATTGATGATTTCATATAGAATTAGTTACAGATTTACTTTCTTAAAGGTTGTTAAGGGGAGAATAGTTTTTAAAAAAGTCCCTTTTTATATCATTTTGTATGATTTTTTAGAATGAATTACAAAATTAGTCTTTTTCTATATTTATAAAAAACGACGGTGGAATATATGTATGTTTGTTGATGTTTTGTTCTTTATGTTTTGCGAATAGGTAAATTAGGATATGATGAAGGAATTTCTTTCTTTTATCAATGGAATACTTCAAAAAAGCACCTATAATTATTCCTTTTAAAAAGCGGGAGAAGTAATTAGACTTGTTACCTTTTAATAAATACCACTCTGAAAATATCTTTTTCCGCTATTTTTCCTCAAAAAATGAGTTCGTAGCATAGCAGGCTGACCGCTAATGGTGTTTGTACCGTACGTAACCGCCAAATTTATTTGGCTGGTTCTATGTAATATACTGACAATCAATCCGTGTACAACCTACCAAATAAATTTGGTGGTTACGAAAGGCATTCAC
>JBGCFJ010000314.1:0-6599 GCA_045106885.1 Saprospiraceae bacterium | reverse complement strand
TCCGTCGTCCGATGAGTTGGTTTAAATCATCCGACGACGGAGTCATCGGGCGATTTAAATTGGACTATTGAGTACTTACGGAGAAACTATGTAAGTATTGAATGAATAAATGCGAAATATTTCCCAGATAATTGAGGTAAGCTGGGACAAGTTGAGTAAAATAGGGGGCTAATATTAAACATTCTCGTTTATTTTTGCGTTGGCGACCCAATATTTACTCATTTCTTCATTTACTCATCAAGGACTTACGAAACTACATATACCGACTTTTTTAAATAATAATTTTTGTTCCGTAAACTATTAAATTTTTTTGGTATTTTTTTGCTCATTATTGGGGTGATAATGGCGATTGCTATCTTTGCAGGGAATCGGTATTTAGCCTCTAATAAGACCAAAATATTAGACCAACTGTCTTTCTTGAATGAAGGGATAATTTCCTTTGACGAAACTTCCATCAGTCTATATAAGAACTTTCCAAAAGCAACCATTACACTGCATAATGTATGGGTAAAAGATTCCCTATTTGACCAACATCAACAGCCTTTATTACAGCTAGAAAAATTACATGGGGCATTTTCTATTATTGATATTTGGGAAAAGAAAATGGAGGTCAATGGCATACAATTAGAAAATGGAGTGATTAATATGCTGACCCAGCAGAATAACTATAGTAATGTCAAGAATTTATTAAGAAAACAATTAAATCCTACCTTAAAAAAGGAAAAAGATACTTCTTGGAAAACGGTAGACCTAAAAACTAAAGCCTTAGATTTAAGCTTATCTAATATACAAGTCAATTTAACGAATGCCCTTAAAACAACAGATATACATGCGAAAATTAATCATTTAAGTACCTCCTTAGATTTAGAAAAAGAAAATTTAGCGGCTCAAATTCAATTAGATTTAGGGATTGACCAATTGGTATTTAAAAAAGAAAAAGGTGCTTTTTTGCCAAATAGTCAATTACGTGGACAATTTGATTTTATTTGGAAAGATAGTAGCGTACTTATTCATCCTTTTGACTTGCAAATTAATGAAGAAACCTTTTTATTTAGTGGGGAATTTTATACCAAAGGAGATAAGCCTTCCAGCCTATTATTTGAAAATCAGGCAACTAGATTGGCTAAAATAAGTCCACTTTTGATACCTAATATTCAAAAAGTCTTAGCACCTTATGATATTCCTGCACCGTTTTATTCCAAAACAAAACTAATTACTACTTTCCAACCCGAAGACCATCCTATTATAGCAGTCGATTTTCAATTTAAAAATCAGTCGGTAACTGTTTTCGATATTCCTTTTAAACAGACCACCGTTACAGGCAATTTTAGGAATAGAATTTATAGCGATGAACGACAAACATCAGAGGGAAAGAAACGATTTAGTTTACATCTAGAGAAGGTGGCTACCCAACAAGGTCAATTCTATATTCAGACAGACAAAGCTTATGCTTGGAAAACACCAGAACAAGGACTCCAATTGAAGACGGCTGCGGATATTAGTGGGAATGCTAGTGGAATTAGTGATTGGTTAGGCAATAATCAATTTATTTTTGAAGATGGACAATTTAAGTTACAGGCAGCTATCAATGGTTCTTTACAAGATGTAAACAGTATTATAAAAGAAACAAATGCGGATTTAAAACTAGAAGATTTTACGGTGATATACCAACCCGCAAATGTGCGTTTTCCTTTTTGGGAACTGACCTTGACAAAAGAAGCAGGCGATGCCAATTTTAGTATTATTAATAGCAGTTTTCAACATGATTTATGGTTAAATGGAAACCTGAAAAATATTCCTGCCTTATTGATTGCCTTGGCCAACCAAAAAGCAAAAGGGCAAGCCATGATTCAATCTAAGAAATTAACCTGGACGGATTTTGTGAATTTCTTTGCAGATAATGGATTGTCAACGAATAGAAAAAGTAAATCAGAAAGGGAGAAGAAAAAGTCTATGAAAACGACGGTCAAAGGCTTATATCAAAATTTTGAGCCAGTAATAGGCATTGAAATTGATACGCTGGCTTATTTTGATTTATTGCGCTTGGATAATTTTAAGTCAGGTTTGCATTTTGAAAATGAACATACACTAATCTTAGAAAAGACCAGTTTTGATTATGATGGGGGAGAAGTGGTTTTTAATGGAAAATTAGATATAAGTCAGCCTCACCAAACGCCTTTTGAGTTTGAACTGACCACTAAGAAACTAAATTTAGCAAAGGCATTACCGACCTTGAATTATCTGAATATCAATATGTTGAAGGAGTTTGAACAATTGCCAGATGATTTAAATTTAACCATTCAACATAAAGGAATTTTAGATGATGAAAAGGGGTTAGTGCCCAATAGTTCAATGGGTAAAATTGTCTTTGATAGTCATAATAGTAAAGATTTGGTCGGAACCATTCATTACGAACCAGATACCACTACTTTGTCGGCCACTACAAAAAGTGCTTTTGGAATGGTTCATATTGATTTAGCAGGCAATCCAAAAGTATTTAATAATTTTTTTAAAACCGACCAATTTTTCTTTAAAGATGGCCGATTTGAAGTAGCTTTTAATTATAAAGGAAATGTTCAGAATATCAAACAATTATTATCGGATGGAGATGCGGTTTTTTCCTTGAAAGAAAGCGAAGTTTATTACCAACCTGTTGGGGTTACGTTCCCGTTAACAGAGATTGATTTAAAACTCGAAGGGGATAAGGCTAATTTTGATTTTTATTTACTATCAGATTCTCTCCGAGAAAAAATTCACCTGACAGGAAATATTGACCATCTTAGTGAATTATTATTAGGACAAAAAAGAGATGATTTGACATCCGAGGTGAATCTGTCTGCTAAAAAACTTACTTGGACTCATTTTCTATCCATATTTGCTTCAAATGAAGCAGCAACGGAGGAAACAGAATCCATGAAAGCTACTTTGAAGGGCATTTTACAAACCTTTAATCCACATTTTCATGTCCAAGTAGATTCTTTTATTTATTCCGACAAATTGGTTTTTGAAGCCTTAAAAACAGGTGTACATTTAAGCGATTCTGCAACTATTATTTTAGAAGCCACCAATTTCGATTTTCATAAGGGGCATATTTTAGTAGATGGTCAATTTGATTTAGGTCAAAAACTGATTACCCCTTTTGCGGCAAGTATTCAAACAGAGAATCTAGTGCTAAAAGAATTAGTAGAAAGTCTCAATTATTTGTCCTTACCTTCTTTAAAAAATATGACCAAATTAGGAGGTGCAGTTTCTATGGATTTTGATTTGTCAGGCATCATTGACGATTATAAAAGTACTTTGATTCCTAATGCGACCAAAGGTAAATTGGCTTTTGATTTACAAGATGTGGTGGTCATTGGTTTACAGCCTTTAGATGCCATTTCTACTAGGTTGCGGATGGAAAAACGATTTCAAGAATTACGTTTTGCACCAATAATTGGCGAATTAACCATTAAAGGGCAAGAAATCCATTTCCCTCAATTAGAAATTCAATCCAATGCCATTCATTTATTTATGGAAGGCATCTTGAGTTATGGTGCTTTGACGGATATTTGGGTGTCCATCCCATTAAACAATCTAAAGCGAACCAACCGTTATATTATTCCAGAAAAAACGGGTTATGCAGCGTCTAAAAGGAAAGTGTATATAGAAGTAACTTCTGCTGAAAATGGGGATAATCAGTTTAAATTTCGCCTTTTTAAAAGAAGATTTTATCGAACAAGAGATATTTTAGACCAATATAAAATTGATAAAAAAAGAGACCGTGCTATTCGAAAAGCATTGCGAAAAAACAAGACAAAGAAAATAATAATTGAAGCGCCTTTGGAAATGGTTAGTGAAGAGTAGGCAGTGGGCAGTTAAAGCCTTGATTTTGAATGTAAATTTGTTTCCAGTTTTTCCGCTTAATCCTTCAATCCTTCTGTCCTTCAATCCTTAATAAAAGAAGTTAACAACAAGCAAATTGCCTTCAAAAATGAGGCGAAAGCAAGAATAAATCCTACCTTTGTAAGTTTTTAAGAATATGTTTTTAAAACAATCCTGACAAAGGGCTGTTAAATTGGCGAAATACTACTCAATCCCTGATATTTATTCATATACCCGAAAAATTTGGGCTAAAAAATTGATGTGTTATGAAAGGTTTTTCTGTTGGAATTGATGATATGGCACTATATGTACCGAGTTTGTATTTGCCAATTCGTACCATTGCCGAGAAAAGAGGGATTGCCTACGAAAAATTGAGCAAAGGCTTGGGCTTAGAACAGTTGGCTATTCCTGATGTACACGAGGATACGGCAACGATGGCTGCGAATGCGGTAGTAGAGATTATTGAAAAAAATCAAATTGACCCAAATACAATTGGTCGAATTTATCTAGGCACAGAAAGTGCTTTAGACGGAGCAAAACCTACGGCTACTTATGTCTTAGAAATGCTGAGACGAAAATATCGCGCAAAATATGGCAAGCAATGTTTATTGAATTGTGATGTCGTAGATTTAACTTTTGCTTGTGTTGGCGGAGTAGATGCTTTGCAGAATACCTTGGATTGGGTAAAAGGAGACGCTTCCAGATTAGGCATTGTCGTTTGTTCAGATTTTGCTAAATACGAATTGGCTTCTACAGGGGAATATACCCAAGGGGCGGGTGCAGTTGCCATGCTAATCAAACAGAATCCAAGATTGTTGGCGATTGGGGAGACTTTTGGCGTGGCTTCTATGGGCGTACACGATTTTTTTAAGCCTAAAAAAGAAGTAGATAAATTACAAATTATTCGAGAAGTTTTAAACTTGGCAGGCGTTACGCATATTTCGGCGGCAGCAACCTTGGCAAAATTAAGCGATTCTTTAGAAGTAAAAGGAATTCTAGATGATAACGATTCGAAATTAAGCATGCGAAAAGATACGCCTGTTTTTGATGGACAATATTCCAATTTTACTTATCAAAATAGAATTCGAGAAGCCTATGCTAATTTTAAAAATAAGAAAATTGCTGCAGGATTATTAGGCGAAAATCAAGCAGTTTTAGGCAAATGGGAACGGATTATCTTTCATTTACCCTATGCCGCACACGGTAGAAGAATTGCCTCCGAATTATTTATGATTGAATTGAAAGCCGTTGGGAAATGGACGGATTTTGCCAAAGAGAATGCCATAGTAGAACCACAGCGAAAGGATTTTGCAGACGAAGCTTTATTTAATAAGACCAATAGCCAATTTCTAAGAGCTATCACAAAAACAAAAGGTTATAAAGAGTTTACGATTAATAAATTAGCCAAGGCAGAAGTTGCTTCAAGTGGTGTTGGGAATATGTATGCTTGTTCTATTTTTTTAGCCTTAATGGGCACTTTAGAAGAAGATTTCTTAGAAAATAGCACCCTTGCAGGAAAAGATTTTGGCTTCATTGGTTATGGAAGTGGGTCTAAATCCAAAGTTTTTGAGGCACAGATTCAACCAACTTGGAAAGAAGTAGTTCAATCCTTTCAAATCAAACAAAAACTTGTCCAACGAACAGCTTTAGACTATCCAACTTACGAGGCATTACACCGAATGCAAATTCAAAAAAGCATCATTGCTCCCAAGGAAGAGTTTGCTTTAGCAAACATTTCTACCGAAACCATGAAAGAAGGCGCAAGATATTATGAATGGATTTCTGCGGAAGAAATTAAGCAGAATGGACAATCTGTTTTGAGTCAAGTGGGGAAACGATGAAATAGGAACGATGAATGATGAATTCGATGAACAGTTTGTTGATTGCTTCATTTGGAAAGATAAGTTAGAAGTTAACAGTTAATGCGTTGTCGTTTAATTATTCGTTGTAAAATTCAAACAACGAATAATTAAACGGCAACGCATTTTTTCTTATTAACTGATGTTACGCAATTTGAAATTAATTAGCGCCGAAGGTGCGATATATGATAGCATTGGGTGTGAACCCAATGACTCGTAAAACCTATAAAACAAAGTTCTGAAAGAGCGACATAACCAATTTATGTCGCTCTTTCAGCGCTTTAATTAAATAATAAATGATTGCCCTCCTTGGGCTACCACCCAAGGCTAGGATATATCGCACCTTTGGTGCTAGTGTGTAACATCAACTATTAATATTGATATGTTGTATTTTGATAAATTCGCTCAAATTCTCGAATTTATCATTTATCGTTCATCATTCGGTAGTGGTACACTTGTAAGGCTATTTCTAAGTAAACCCCATAAGAAACATTGGGTTTATAAAATATTATAGCATTACATTTATAGCACTACCCATCATTCATCGTTCATATTTTATCATTCATTATTAAAAAAGTTATTTTTGCCACTCAAACATTTAACACAAAAACATGGCAAAAGGCAAATCTAGAATTTGGATAATTGGGATATTGATAGTTGGAATCATTGGCTATTTTATCTACAAAACCCTCTTTCCTGGCGGACCTGATTTAACACCCGTTGCCAATCCTATCCGTGACCGTGCTACTACTTCTAAAAATATAGACGAGTCAAGTGTAGCTGTTAATCCTTTAAAAAATGCCTATTTTGGAGATTTACACGTTCATACCAGCCTTTCTTATGACGCTTATATTGGAGGTACTTTAACGACACCTT
>JBGCFJ010000313.1:0-2688 GCA_045106885.1 Saprospiraceae bacterium | reverse complement strand
TTTTCAAGACCGTAACTTTTTACGCAAATGCTCCCGCTAGTTCTTTTAGGAAAAGATTAAATTATTTTATCTTATTCCGTGTCAACCAAATACCTACCCCAATCTCGCATAGCTTCAAAAATAGGTACAATTTCTCTTGCTTTATCTGTTAAACTATATTCCACTCTTGGAGGTGTTTCAGCATAAGACTGACGAGTTAATAATTTATCTTCCACCATTTCTGCTAAATGAGACGTCAATACCTTTCGAGAAACTTGAGGAATTGAATAATCAAGTTTCCCAAATCGCTTAGGAGACTTTCGTAAACTAAAAATAATGATTGGCTTCCATCTTTCACCTACTTCCTCTTGTAGCAGCCTTTAAAGGACATTTATTTCTATAGCAAATTTCAATAAGAGTAACCAAGTGGTAACCACTTTTTTCATTTGAAATTATAATTCAATAAACAAAAATAACTAAAAGTAACTTATGATAGTATCTTTGTGTAACTAATGGATTTAACAAAAAAAAATTTAAAAAAATGACAAAAAAATTAAATTTAACTCTCTTTGTTGTGATACTATCTTTTGGTTTCTTAACCTCATGTAATGAAGATGATGACGACACACCAACTCCCATGGCTTTAAATTTACCGAGTGAATTAGAAATCCCCACAGACAATTTTCACCCAGAAGATGTTAAAATTGTGGACAATGTGGTTTATGTTAGTGGTGCTCGAAATGGGGAGATTGTATCTTTCGATTTAACTCAAGACAATCCGACAGCACAAACGTTTACTCCTGCAGAAACAGGCTACACACAAGCTTGGGGAATGGAGAGTGACGGTAATGTTTTGGTAAGTTTACTTAACAACGTGGACTTTATGGGAAACCCTCCTGGCCCTAGTAAATTAGTGGAATACGACCTTACTACAGGAAACAAAAGTAATGAATGGGACTTGCCAGCCGGTACATCGGCTCATACAGTATCTATTGTAGATGGTAAATACTATGTAACTGATGTGTTTCAACCAAAAATTATCGAGGTTAATCCTGCAACAAATACTGTAACCGATAACTGGTTTACATCTACGCAGCTTACCGGAGGTTTTTTAGCAACAACGTATGATGGAACAGGCGGTCTTTACGCAAGCGTAGATTCTAAGTTTTGGTATATTCCTATTAGTAACGGTCAAGCGGGAACAATACAAGAAGTGAATGTTTCTGGTTTAGGTACAGAAACTTCAGAGACAGATGGTAGCGTGTTTGTAGGTAGTAAAAATACACTTTATTATACTATTAATGATGCATTCGACCCTGCCAATGCTGGGACTGTTTATAAATTAGAATTTTCTAACACTACGACAGCAGTAGGGAGTATGGTTTCAACTGGATTTGATGACCCTTCAGGTATTTGGTATTTGGAAAATGAAGGAACGGAATACATTTTCGTTTGTGAGTCTCAGTTTGGAAGTTTGTTTGGTCTTAATGATTTAGAAGCGCCATTCAAGGTAAAAATTGAAACGGTTAATTAACAAAAGCAGAATTGATGAATACGGAAACTGGTGTTTTCGTATTCATTATTCTTTTCTAAAACAGAAAAAATGGAATCCTTTTATAGGACGTAAAACAAATAACAAATGAATAAGAAAATAATCAATTGGATATTAACAGGTCTTGTTTCAGCTGTTTTCATTTTTAGTGCATCCAACAAGATTCTTCAAAGCGACGAAGCTTTACAAATGTCAGAAAACATTGGCTTAAATAGTCAAACCTATTTTACGCTTGGTGTTATAGAAATTATAGCTGTAATTCTATTTATTATCCCAAGAACAGGAGTGATAGGCTTTTTACTTTTGGCTTGTTATATGGGAGGTGCCATTGCAACGATTTTAGAACAGGGTCAAAATTTTATATTCCCAGCTATTGTCGAGGCTTTTTTATGGGTTGTGGCTTTTTTACGTTTTCCGGAATTAGGGACAAGATTACTTAAAGGAAAAATAGACTAACTATTAAAATATATTTACAAAATGGAAACACAAGCAAAATCACATTTAGCGGTATTACATCAAGATGCTAAAAAGGATTTTTCAAGAATGGGAAAAGGGATTGTAAAGTCAGTTTTTGCAACTCCTCAACCCTCTGACTTAAAAAATGCATATTTAGCTATTTCGAAAGTACAAGGCGAAAAGTTGTACAATATCATTATAGAGAATAACTGTAAACACATTGTAGAATTTGGAACTTCGTTTGGTATTTCTACCATTTATTTTGCAGAGGCTGCACGTGTAACAGGCGGTAAGGTTATCACTACAGAACTTATAGAAAGCAAAGCAAAAACTGCGGCAATAAATTTTGAAAAAGCAGGCGTTTCTGAATTAATAGAAATTAGAATTGGTGATGCAATAGCGTCATTAAAAAATTACGATAAAAAGATAGATTTTCTTTTTCTTGATGGTTGGAAAGATTTGTATTTGCCTTTGCTGAAACAATTGGAACCCAACTTTAAATCGGGCACATTGATTTATGCAGATAATATGAATTTTAAATCCACCAAAGCCTACGCCGATTATATTTTACAAAAGCAAGATAAATACACCACACAGATAGTGGATGATGGAAAAGGTTTTTTAAGTATTGTTGCCTAAGAGAAGCTTATATATGAACAGGTGTTGTATATTTAACTTTTCGGTATTAAGAACTAAACATT
>JBGCFJ010000312.1:0-3347 GCA_045106885.1 Saprospiraceae bacterium | reverse complement strand
GATTCGATTCTGGAAAAATTCTTTAGCAGAAAAATCTTTAATTAAAGTTCGGTCTAAATCAAAAAATGCCCCAATATGCGCCCCTGATGGTCCGTCCATAATTTCTCTGGTCAAGGCATCTGTTTTTGACCCTGGGACAATTTCTCTTTCAATCGGAACGGGTAATAATTTTTCTTGTGGTTTGGATAAAGTAATTTCTTGTATAATTCGAATCCGTCTAGCTACATCATTCAATTTCTCTAAGAAGGCAGCAATTTCTTCCTGCTTTGTATCTTCTTCAGTTGGAATCAAATCAAAATTCTTCACCAACCGAATACCATTTAGAATAAAGGGTTTAGAAATGGCTTCTAAGCGTTGTACATTTCCTTGCCAATGCATTTCTTCGCCTAAGAAAATACATTTTTCTATAAATATTTTTTCATTAAACTTTTGATTAACATCCCATTTCTGCAAAGCAAAAAGCACCACTCGATAAGCTTCTATATAATTGTGTAAAACAACTGGTGCAATTAGTACTTTTTGTTTTTCAAGGAAATTATAAATTTTAGACCGAGCACTGCTAATTCGCTTTTCCCATTTTGGGTCTAAGAATGCTAAATTTTCTTCAATTTCATCCGTAAAAGTAGCTTTGCGAGAATAGAAAAATTCAAATTTGAACAAATCCCGCAAAAACATAATATCCGTCCAAAATGCTGCTTGCCTATCTTCCTTTAAGGAATTAATTTTGACCAAAGACAATTCGATAAAGGCTTGGTGGTATAAATGATGCACCGCCATATTCGCATAATAAGTCGCTTGCAAATAATTTTCGCTAACAACGGCATATTTAGCTTGTGGTCCTTCGCCTTGCTTTTGGATTAAGCCGCCTTGTATCAAAATATTTAGCGATTTCTGCACAGATTCACCAATTGGCTTTCCTCTATCCACTAAAGATTCTGGTTTGTTACTTTCGATAAACTGCATCAAAGCCGCAATATCACTTTCAATCGCTCTTTTCGATAAAGCAAATTTACTCAATAGCGAAATACAAATAAAAGAAGCTGTCGTAACGGGCGTTACTTGATTGATGCGATGAACTAATTCAAAAGCAAATAAAGAAATCCCTTTTTGTTCGATTTGCTGATGACTTTTGACCAATGGAATTCGAGCAGTATGCTTGCCACTTGCGTCAATCGCTTCTCCAAATCGAATAGAAATCTTCCCAAAATTATCGCTCATTTTGCGCACATAGTCGATAAACCATTGGAAAGATTCTGCCTTTTTCTCCTTACCTCGACTTTCCGCCGTCATATCTTTTACATCAGGAATCAAATCATAGACGATAGAAACAGGTACATATTTTACGGTATGTGCCGCCTCTTTTTCCGCTTCCATAATATACTTCAAAATCCCCATTTTCGGCCAAACCAATTTCCCCGTTCGAGAGCGAGTTCCTTCTATTGCCCACATAAAATGCGCCTGTTCGTCCACCAAATGAGCAATAAAATGCCGCAGAGTGGCTTTGTAAACCGTATTATCTCGAATATCTCTCCGAATAAAAATAGCCCCTGTATTCCGACCAAATCGACCAACCCCAAAGAATGCCATATTAATCCCAGCAAATATATAAGGCAAAGGCAATCCATGTCGAAATAACACTAAGGCAAGCACAAACATATCAATATACGTCTTATGCGTCATCACAAAAGCCACAGGATGCCGACGAACGACTTTTGCCAATGCCTTAATTTCTGTTGGATTGACATCAATGGTTTTGTCATAGCCTCTAGAAACAATGTATTGCATTAATTGCACCCCAATCAAATCAGCAATTGGTTCGTGTTTAGTTTCCAATTCTTTGAGGTATTCTTTGGCTTGGGCGGTCACTTGCACTAAACTAACGCCTTGTTGGCGAGCAATTTCGGTAAGTGTCTCTTGAAATTTTGGGCGATTAAGGACTTTCTCCATTTTCGGGTGTATTACGGTTTTATTTATTAGCTTTAACTATTATATGTATTTAACTACAAAAGTATGGATTAAGGTACTGAAAATTAAGTAAAAGAAAGAGTAGATAGACAATTTTTATTAAGACCCAATAAATGCTAACTATAGTATGTTGCAACAAATGAATACTAAAGTTAGCTTTACATACTTTAGTTAGCAATGGAGTCAAAAGAAAAAATATTGATAAAATTTGGTGAAAGAGTCCGAAAATCCCGAAAAGATAGAGGTCTTTCACAAGAGCAATTAGCCTTTAAAGCTGGTTTGCACAGAACTTATATTGGTGTGATTGAAAGAGCAGAAAAAAATATTACTCTACTCAATATTGAGAAAATTGCTAATTCTTTAGATGTAGAAATTTCGCAACTATTTGAATAACAAAGCAATATGAATCACTTATCAGATGTTTTCAAATTTACTCAAGGTCTTGGACAAAATGGACATCAAATCGGAAGAAAAGTAGGAGATGCAATCGAATTGCTTACTTTGGGTATGATAAATTTAGAAAAAAACCTTAGTCCATTCCTTGAAATCGAAGACGGCGTCGAAGGTGCAACAACAGCAAAACATAAAGTCGAATTTTCCTTTTATAATCTTGATGGGAATGGGAATCCTACTAAACAACCCGAAGATTTATTTGGTTTAATTGAATGTAAGAAAGTTGGTGTTGAGGTTACCGTAAAGCAAAATTTTAAAAGATGGAAGAGCAGAGCTGAAAATAAAGTAAGTTTTCATTTAACGGATGGTTACGAATTTGGGATTGCTCCAAGAGGAATAAATTTTAAATGGAAAATCAAATTTAATGGAGAATCTAAAGATGGAAATAATCTAAAAGCAAATGTCATTAAGTTCGAAACCCAATAGATTGGAATTGAGATATGCAGAAACGGATTCACAAATCACTTTAACTCGAACATATTTAGCCCCTTTTAAAGGTAACTTGGTTAACCGCAATAGAAACTATTACTTATGGCGTTGATGGAACTTATGAAATCATTATCAAAAGGGTTAGTCATGAAGAGACCTTATTTTCCTATGCCAATGAATCTATTATTAATTGGCGACCAGAAGCAGATTTTGTCAGACCTAAATGGGGCATTTACAGAAGTTTAGTGAATAACCAAGATTTAAGAGATGAGGAAGTTTTATATGCAGATTTTAGTGTGGAAGAAATAGACTTATTATCTGCTACTTCTTCAACAATCCTCAAAGAAACACCCATTATTTTTTCAAATCCTGTTAAAGATAGGCTATATCTAAATAATTTACCGAATAAAATAACCGCCGTACAACTTCTTAGTATGGATGGAAAAGTAATACTAGAAACAAATATCAATTCCTCAACAGCAACAACGCTTGATGTTTCT